>JAHEIA010000017.1:0-3338 GCA_024639625.1 Chromatiales bacterium | reverse complement strand
CCTCCCGCAGATGGGCACCGCAGCGCTGGTGCCACTCGTGCTGCTCGTGCTCATCGCGCCGCGTGACTGGTTTTCCGCCAGCGTCCTGTTACTCACCGCGCCCCTCATCCCCCTCTTCATGTTCCTGATCGGCAAGGGTGCAGAGCGCTTGAATCAACGCCAGTGGCTACAGCTGCAGCGGCTGGGGGGGCGCTTGCTGGACGCGATCCAGGGGCTGACGACCCTCAAGCTACTCAGCGCCAGCCGGCGCGAGGCTAAGGTCGTGGCAAGGCTTGCCGACGAATATCGCAGCAGCACAATGGTCGTGCTGCGCGTGGCCTTTCTATCATCGCTAGTGTTGGAGTTTCTCGCCACCGTTAGCATCGCCGTGGTTGCGGTCTTCATTGGTTTCCGCCTCTACGGCTACTTCGAATGGGCCCCCATCGGGTATGAGACCGGATTGTTCGTCTTGTTGCTCGCCCCGGAATTCTATCTGCCGCTGCGCGATCTCGGCAGCCGTTACCACACCCGCATGGAAGCCATCGGCGCGACCGAAGGCATCTTGCGTATTCTGCAGGCACCTCTACCGGCGCCCCACACGCAGACCAAGGGCGCGCTCTCCAGCAAGCCCGTCGAGATTCGTCTGGCGCAGGTTTACTACACCTACCCTCAGGGGCGAGCGGCGCTGCGCGGGGTCGATCTCGAGATCCGTCCCGGGGAATGGCTGGCCCTGGTCGGGCAGAGCGGTGCCGGCAAAAGCACGCTCGCCCAGATACTGCTCGGTTTCCTGCGACCCGACAGCGGGAAGGTGCGCATTGGCGACATGGATCTCGCGGCCATCGATCCTGCGGCCTGGCGCCGGGAGCTAGCCTGGATCCCACAACGCCCGCAGCTCTTCTCCGGGAGCGTACTCGACAACCTTTGCTTGGGCCGGCCCGAGGCCAGCCCCGCAGAGGTGCGGCGCGCGGCCGAGATGGTCGGGGCGGCCGAACTGATTGAGAACCTGCCCCAAGGCTACCAGACCCGGCTCGGCGAACGCGGACAGGGGCTTTCGGGCGGCGAAATCCAGCGTCTGGCCCTTGCCCGCGCCGTCTTGCGCGATGCGCGCCTGATCGTGCTTGACGAGCCAACGGCGAGTCTCGATCCCGCCAACGAGGCGCATATTCGCGCAGCGCTAGGGCGCCTTGCCGGCGGCCGCACGCTGTGTGTGATCGCACACCGTCTCGACACCGCGGCCGCCGCCGATCGGGTTGTTGTACTACAAGGCGGGCGCGTCGTGGAGGACGGCGGTCACGCTGAACTGCTGCTTCGCGGCGGACCGTATGCCGCAATCGCCAAAGCGGGAACCCGGGCGGAATGAGGGAGGCTCGGCGCCTGCTGCGGCTGTTCCGGCCCTACTGGAACTGGATGGCGGCCGGCGTTGCACTCTCCGCCCTGACCATCTTGTCCAACATCGGTCTCATGGCCATGTCGGGGTGGTTCATCACCGCCATGGCCCTGGCCGGGGCGAGCGGGAGTGCCCTGAACTACTTCACTCCGGCGGCGCTGATCCGAGCCCTCGCCATCACACGCTCGGGCGGACGCTATCTGGAGCGACTCGTTACCCACGAGGCGACGCTACGCTTGCTCGCCCGGTTGCGGGTTTGGTTCTTCGAGCGTTTAGAGCCGTTGGCACCGGCGGCATTGCAGGCCGAGCGCAGCGGCGATCTGCTGAGCCGCGCTCGTGCCGACGTCGATACCCTGAACGATTTCTATCTGCGCCTGGTGGTCCCGGTGGCAACGGCAATCCTGGTGGTCGCGACCGTCGTCGGGGTACTCTCGACGATCAGTGGTGTCCTCGCCGCGGTCACACTGGGCTGGCTCGTGCTAGCCGGTGTTGGGGTCCCCTGGTACCTCCGCCAGCGCGCAGCGCCGCTCGGTGAACGTCTTGTCAACACGACAGCTCAGCTCCGGACCGGCGTCGTCGAGCATCTGCAGGGGATGGAGGAGCTTTTGGTCTACGGCGCTGCGCAGCGGCACGCGGAGAACCTCGAAGCGCTCTCCGTACGTCAAGTCGCGACCCAGGTCTCGCTCAACAGGCTCAATGGTTTCTCCCTGGCCATCGTTACCCTGGCGGCGAATCTGGCTGCCCTGTCCTCGCTGTTGGTGTTGATCCCACTGGTCAACGCCGGCAGCATCACGCCGGCGGAGTTGCCGGCGTGGACCCTGTTGGTAGTGGCTTCCTTCGAGGCCGTAGCGGGGCTTCCCATGGCCATACAACAACTCGGGCAGGTGCTCCCGGCGGCCCATAGGCTGTTTGCCATCGCTGAGCGCGGTCCGCCAGTCGCCGACCCGAGTATGCCCCGCCCCTGGCCCAAGACGACCCCTGGACTCGAGGTACGGAATTTGCGGTTCCGTTATGCGGACCGTGCTGCGTGGGCCTTGCGCAATGTCAGCTTCGAGCTTCCGCCTGCGGGCCGTCTCGCGGTGGTCGGACCAAGCGGTTCGGGTAAAACGACCCTGGTCAATCTGCTGGTACGCTTTTGGGACTATTCCGAGGGGCGTATTCTGCTCGGCGCTCACGAGCTGCGGGAATATTCGGCGGAGGAGATTCGCCGACATATGGCGGTGGTTTCACAACATGCCCGGCTGTTCACCGGATCGATCCGTGAAAACCTTTGGCTGGCAGCGCCCGGCGCCGACGCAGCGGCCTTGGAGTCCGCCTGCAGAACGGCCCAGATCCACGAATTCATCGCCGCCCAACCGCAAGGGTACGACACCTTCGTCGGCGAGGCCGGGGTACAGTTATCCGGCGGCCAAATGCGCCGCATCGCGGTCGCGCAAGCACTGCTCAAGGACGCCCCGTTCCTGCTCCTCGACGAACCTACGGAAGGTCTCGATCCGGCCACGGAGCATGAACTGATAGCGGCCCTGGAACTCCTGATGACCGACCGCAGCGTGCTCTTGATCACCCACCGCTCGACCGGCCTGGACAACATGGACGAGATCCTGTTGCTGGACCACGGCGAGATCGTCGAGCGCGGCACGCATCGGGATTTGATGCAGCGGGCACGACGTTACCGGGCGTTCCGGCACAGGCGGCAGGAGCCGTGACGCGGCGGTGCGCATCGCGTGGCCGGCAGGTCCCGAGCGCGCCGCCGCGACATCCAAGGTTGACCTTCTGTGGCGGGGCACCGCTTGGGTCGGCCGAACACGGCCATCACGGCGCTTCCGCCCTGCTTCAGGCCGCCGCCTGATTCCCAGCAGTCTTCTCGTTGCGCTGCCGGCTGAGGATTGAGTACACCCGCGCAAGCGCCTCGTCATCGCCGACATTACCCGGGAAGATAACCACCGGCAGGCTGGGAAAGCGGGGATGGTCC
>JAHEIA010000337.1 GCA_024639625.1 Chromatiales bacterium | reverse complement strand
TGTTCGAAGTGTTGGCGATCATCACCGTACGCTCCATCAGTCGCCGGTTGTTGCGCGGATCAACCAGGCCGGGAAATTCCTCTAGAACACCGGTGATCTCGTTGCCGCGCTCACCGCAGCCGACATAGACGATGACGTCGGCGCTGCACCACTTGGCGAGGGTCTCCAACAGCACCGTCTTGCCGGTGCCGAAACCACCGGGCACCGCGCCCTTCCCGCCAAGCCCGATAGGAAACAACGAATCAAGAATGCGTTGACCGGTGACCAGCGGTGTGGCTACGGGAAGGTGTTCCGCGACCGGTCGAGGGGTCCGCACCGCCCAACGCTGCTTGGCACTGACCCGGTGTTCGCTGCCCGCGCTGTCTTGCACAACGCACAGAACGTCTTCTTCTGCATAGTCCCCGGTCGGCGAGACGGAGCGCAGGGTTCCGGAAAGACCGGGCTCGAACATCGCAAGCTGCGGCGCAGCACCCTCCGCCGACATCTTGCCGAAGGGCTGACCTCCTTGGGCGACGTTGCCTTTTTCGAGCAAGGGCTCGAAGCGGAAGCGCCGGTTGCGGCGGCTGCGCTGGCCGCGGGACATAAAGGGGCTATCGAAACCCTCCAGGGGGCGTAACAACCCGTCGAAGATCCCGCCGAGCACACCCGGACCGAGCTCGATCGAAAGCGGCAGCCCCTGGCCGGTAACCCGGTCGCCCGGCGCTAGTCCAGTGGTGTCCTCGTACACTTGGACCGTGATTTCGCCGCGGTCGATACGGATGACCTCCCCGAGCAACCGCGGCTCTCCGACCTCCACGGCCTCGAGAAGAGCAAACGGCTGCTCCGATCTGGCCCGCAGTAAAGGCCCGCTGACATAACTGATGCGTGCGCTGCTCACTTCTCTTCGTTGCCTTTGCTCTGCTGATCGGTACGCGCCTTACGACTGGCTTCCGCGGCATGCAGGTGTGCCAGCAGCCGGGCGTCGATTGCGGCCGAGTCGTACAGCAGGCCCCCTACGGTACCGTCGAGCACGGCACCCAGGGAACAGATCCTGATCCCAGCCTCGATCGCTGGATCGGTGAGGAACCGCGGCGGGTGCTGGCACGCGTCCGGAATCATCGCCGTCACCTCCTCTTCGCGTTCGGCATCCCAATTGGGACCGTGATGGATGTCCCAGCTTGCGGCCGGCAGAGTTCCACAGGCTTGGGTAAGCACCGTTTGCAGCCACCGCCGTTGCACAGTCTGCTGTCGCCAACGACTGATGAGTTCACGGTGCAGAGCCTCGCGCGCCTTTTCGAGCAACAGCCGCAGGCGTCGCTGGTCCTGCTGACGTTCTACAGTGCCAAGACGGGTCTGCGCCTTAGCCGTCTGTTGCTGCAGATACTCCCGCTCTTTGTGCACCATGCGCGAGACCTTGTGACGAGCCAGATGGAACGCCTGGCTAAGGATCTGGCGTTCCTGCTCCTCTGCCTTCGCGCGCTGCGCGGCGCAACGTGACGCCAGTTCCTCCTCGAGATATGCGATCAGTTCGTCGGCCTGCCGTTCGATGGTCATGCGGACTACTCCTCGGCGATCAGATCTTGCCGGATGCCCAGGTGCTTGCGAATCGGCGCAATCGGATCCCTTGGCTGCTCGTGCTCGCGCAGGTCAGGAAGGATCAGCAGCATCGGCTCGGGGCTGAGCAGGAGATCGCTGATAAGGCCGTCGGACACTTCTTTCGCCGCTTCCGCCGTAATCAGGATCAGAGATACCTGCTGGGCAGCACGCTGCAGTTCCTTTTCCACCTGACCCGGCTTCGGTGACAGGGTTCGTATGCCTGCCAGTCGAAAACCTGCCGCCGAGACCTCGTCGCCGAGGAAGATCGCTCGCACGCCTACACCAATCGATTCAGTATGAGGATGGAAACGATCAGCCCGTAGATGGCGATTCCTTCGGCCAAACCCACGAGGATGAGAACCCGGCCGAACAGATCCGGTTTTTCTGTGATGGCTCCCACCGCCGCTACCCCTACGCGGCCAACCGCGATACCCGCACCCAGGGAAGAAAGTCCGGTAGCCAAAGCCGCGCTCACCAAGCCCCAGGCCCAGATTTCACCAGCCATGATCGCTCCCACGATATCCGCATCGCCCATGTGCTCGGCCAAGGCGGTGGGGCTCAGCAGCAGCAGGGTCGCCGTTATGCCGACAAGACCCGTGACGCAAAGCAGCACCAGAGCAGTCTTAGGTTTTACGCTCACTGTCTTCTCCTTGTATTACGGATGGGGGAAACGGAAGGGGTCGAAACTCCCTGCCGGTACCCCGGATGAAGCGCACAAAGAACTCGAAAAGAACCAAACGGGTGGTCTGGATCGAAACCACCAGTCCCTCGAGGGCGATTACCAATAGGTTGCCCAGAACCATGACAATGGTAAAGCCCAGCGCATTGCCGGTCGCGTCGGCCAGCAGTGAAGTCGCGTTGGACAGGCCCTCGTGGGCCAATGCAAAGGCCCCTACCCGCAGAAACGACAGGGTATTGATCAGGATCTGGAGAGCGATCTCCACGAAATGACCGAGCGATCCGAGAAGCGAGGCAAGAAGCCGGTCCTGCTCCGCATTCGCTGCGAGATAGATGATCAAACCGGCGGGCGCCAGCCAGAGAGATCGGGGATCCACGAAGGAGAACACCACAGCCAAGTAGAAAAGAAAAAAGCCGAGATCACCTAGCCAAGTGCCACCGACCTGCTCGCGCCAGCGGGTTTGCAGTCCATTAAGCAAGATACCCCCCGACAAGAGCGTGATGGCGCCAACGACAGGAAGGGTCAACACCAACAAGGGTTCCTGCAACGGATGGATCCACAGCGCAGGGATCACATCTTCCCGGCTGAATATCCCACCAAACAAGAAACCGAACAGCATCGCGGAGAGGCCGCACAGCACCAGGATTCGGGCCGTCTCCCAGCGTCTCTTCAGGTAGAGCCCCGCCAGCAGCAGCACCAGCCCGTGGCCGACGTCTCCGAACATGTAGCCGAACAGCAACGGCACCAGAAGTGCCAGGATCGCTGTCGGATCCGCATCGTTTTCGCCTGGCATGCCCAAGGCGCTGCTGAAGAGTTCGAACGGACGTATCCACTTACGGTGTCGCAGCAACAGCGGCGGCGACCTACCCACCGGAGCGGCTGCGAAATGAACCAGCGCCGAAACTTGCCTCTCCTCAAGGGCTTGGTTCAGAACCCCTTCATCGGCGGCAACGGTCCATCCCGTGAGCCAAACAAAGTGTTCGCTGGCCTCTAGCGCATCCACATTTTCCACCAGCCATGCGATCCGCGCGACTTCCGCCAGTCGGTCCCTGAGTCCGTATTTCTCCGCAAGCTTTCTCAGCTCCCCATCGACCAAGCGGACCTCCCTGTCGAGCTCTTCTATGCGTGCGTCGAGTATGCCGCGGGGATCCTCGTCGAAGCTTAGCCAGTCGGGAAAGCGGGTGCAGGTAATGTTCTGCCCGGCCATCTGACGGATGAACATCGCCGCATGCGGATTCCGAACCAGAGCCAACCGACATGCCGAGTCCTCGACGGCGAACGGCAGTGCCAGAACATCCTCGAATATCGGCATCTCTTGCTTCGCGGCAGCGCAGCAGCAGACCACGTCGAGAAATCCGCCACGCGTCTGCAATCGACGGATATCGATGCCCGCGTCTGCAAACTGACGCAGCGCGCGACGGCAGAAATCCACCTCGTCGCGCTGGTCGCCGAGCACCGCCAACCGATTGATGAGATGCTCCGCCTCCGACTCCCAGCCGGCAAACGCCTCGATCGCTAGCTGGAGCAGTGGCTCGGGCGGAAGGTTGCGCTGCGGCCTATCGAAGTCAGGTTGCGGCCAATGGGCGGAGAACCGACGCTCGATCTCACGAAAGCGTTCGACTCCCTCCCGCAACACGCTCAATTCAAGACTGCGCCGGCGGCCTTCGAGCCTTTCGATCTGTACCTTTCCGGTACCGGCGAGGGCCTCGATCGCACCGGTCGCCATGTCGCGCGGAACGACCGCCTCGAACCAACGCGCCGGGATCGGACGCAGGCTCACGAGAAGCCCTCCCGGTCGTCGAAAAGCCGACGACTCACCAGCTCTGCATGCAAGCGATCCAAGTTCCATGCTATCAGTGCCAGATAGGCAGGAACGATGACGCAGCTGTTCGAGTGGAGATGAATGATGCGCGCCAAACGCTCGTGGACCCCGGCGGCCACCGCCCGCCCTTGCTCATCGACCGATCCCGGATAGGTGTCGAGCACACTCCGCAA
>JAHEIA010000336.1 GCA_024639625.1 Chromatiales bacterium | reverse complement strand
GGAATTCGACCGGCGCGGCCACCATCTCCTGCTTACCGGGAGAAAACGAGTTCGAGGACTAGCCGATGGCCAAGGCAGTGTGGAACCACCAGGTACTGGCACAAAGCGACTTCTGTGAGGAGGTCGAAGGAAACCTTTATTTTCCGCCGGATTCGGTCAATCGGGATCATCTGCATCCGAGCGAGACCCATACGAACTGCCCCTGGAAAGGCCGCGCGAGCTACTACGACGTAGTGGTCGACGGTGCCCGCAATCCGGACGCCGCCTGGTATTACCCGGAACCGAAACCCGCTGCGGCGAACATCAAGGACCACGTCGCTTTCTGGCGCGGCGTGGAGGTGATTCGCTGACCCCACCCCTGCGGAGTCCTCACCGCCCTGCTCCCGGCACACCACCCGCCCGCGCCCGGTTCCCGCACCCCGAGCGACCGGCTCGATTCGGCGCACAGCGCATTGCGGCCTTTGCAAGGCAGGCTGTTATCCTATGCGGATTTGCGGCTTGGCCCGCTCGCGCTCGATCCGCGGAACACCCCCCGCGATTCGTTCCGGCGCCGGGCGGTTCGCCCGATCGAACGCCAGGCCGCGTCCAACCGGCTCGGCGGATTCGGCAACGACCGAGCCGGTCGCAAGCCGCGCAACCGACGTCGTAAGGAGAATCGAACGGGATGAATCTGCTGGAACTCGTTTTCTTCGACAATACACTCAAGGCCTGGTCGATCGCCGCGTTAGTATTCGCCGGCACGTCGCTGGGCGTCTGGCTCCTCATCAAGGCTGCGACCCGGGCTGTCGCCCGGCTTACGTCGCGTACCGACACCCGCTTGGATGATGCCGCGGTCGACGTGGTGCGGCGGACTAAATGGTGGCTGCTGTTCGCCCTCGGCCTGTTCTTCGCCTCCCTGTTCCTGAGCCTGCCCGAGACCGTCGAGCGAGCCCTCTCCCACGCCGCGGTGATTGCCGTGCTGGTTCAGTCCGGCATCTGGGTCGGCGCGATCGTCGCTCTCACATTGGCCTGGTCGCGCGAACGGCAGATGGAGACCTCCCCCGCCGGCGTCACCACCCTGAACGCCATCGGCTTCGTCAGCAAGATCCTCGTCTGGTCGATGGTGGTCCTGTTGGCGCTGCAGAACCTGGGCGTCGACGTGACCGCCCTGGTCGCGGGTCTCGGCGTCGGCGGGGTGGCGGTCGCGCTCGCGGTGCAGAACATCCTCGGCGACCTGTTCGCGTCCCTGTCGATCGTCTTTGACGAGCCCTTCGCCGTCGGCGATTTCCTGGCCATTGGAGAACACATGGGCTCGGTCGAACATGTGGGCCTCAAGACGACCCGCATCCGCAGCCTCTCCGGCGAACAGCTGGTGTTTTCGAATTCCGATCTGCTGGGAAGCCGCATCCGCAACTTCGGGCGCATGTATCAGCGCCGGGTGGTGTTCCCCATCGGGGTCACCTACCAGACCCCGCGCAAGCAGCTAGAAGAGATCCCGCAGATCCTGCGTAAGGCGGTGGAAAGCCAGACCCATACGCGCTTCGACCGCGCGCATTTCAAGGCGTACGGGGATTTCGCGCTCAACTTCGAGACCGTGTATTACGTCGAGCTTCCTGACTACAACCTGTACATGGACGTCCAGCAAGCGATCAATCTGTACATCCATGAGCAGTTCGAGAATCGAGGCATCGCCTTTGCCTATCCCACGCAAACCCTGTTTCTCCAGGGTACGGTCGCGCAGGGAGCCTGATACGAGTCTTCAGCCTGTTACCCCGTTCCCTATCAGCATGGATGCGTCACTTGCGGTCGCTGTGCCCGAGGTCCATCTCCGGCGCGATGCGGTCGCGGATCCGCTGTTTCAGCTCTTTCGACTCCGGGAAGCGGCCAGCTTCCCGCCGCGCAAAGATCAGCTCTCCGTTCAACCGGACCTCGAAGACACCGCCGCTCCCGGGAACCAGACAAACCGCCCCGAGTTCTTCGCCGAAGGTCATCAGGAGTTCCTGCGCCATCCAAGAGGCGCGCAGGATGAAGCGGCACTGGGAGCAGTATTCGATCTCGACGCGCGGTTTCTTCATGCAGCGGCTGGATCCGGGGGTTTGCCTTAGATATACAGCAGAGGTAGGGATGCCTGCCGACGAACTCAAGCCCGCGGCGATGCGGCAAAGAGCGCGGCGCCCCGGGACAAGCGGTTGGCGCAACCGGACGGTGCCTAGGGGCATCGACTCCGATACCCTGAGGCTACCTGATTCGGTCCCGCAAGGAGTGATGCATGCAACCAGGAGCACCAGCGACCTGCCCCTTCTCCGAAGACAACGCCGCATCGCCGGTGAGTGCCCGCCCCCTGCCGCGGCCGCGGGGCCTTCCCGGGATCGGCGTAGCGCATCACTTCCTGCGCAAAGGCATCCTGCGTCCCTTCGTCGATTTCGCTCGGCAACTCGGGCCCTGCTACCAGCTCGACCTCCCGTTCGGGCAGACCGCCGTGGTCCTCAGCCACCCGGATGCAGTGGCGCGGGTGCTCGTCGGCAACCGGGAGAATTATCCCAAGGGCTCGGTGTACGACGGCGCCCGCCTCCTGCTGGGCAACGGCCTGGTCACCAGCGAGGGGGCGTTCTGGGCACGCCAGCGCCAGCTGTCGCAACCCGCCTTCAAGCAGGACCGCCTGGTGGATTATGTGCAGGCAATGGGGGAATGCACCGAGGGCCTGTTGGCACGCTGGAGGGAAAGAAGCGCCGACGCGCCCTTGGACATGCATCGGGCTATGACCCACCTCACGCTGGATATCGTCGGCCGCAGCCTCTTCGGGCTCGACCTTCGCGAGCAGAGCCGCGCCGCCGGAAGCGCCTTCACCCACGCCTTGCGCGGCATCGGGACCCGGGGTCCGGACCGGCTCCAGGTGCCCCTGTGGCTGCCCACCCCGGGCAACCTTCGCTTTCGCCGCGCCCGGCGGAACCTGGACCGGATGGTCTAAGAGATCATCGGACGCTTTCGCGCCGGAGAAGCCCACGACGCCGGCCACACCCTGCTCGGCGCCCTGATGCAGGCCCGGGATGCGGACTCCGGAGAACGCATGAGCGACCGGCAGCTGCGTGACGAGGTGACCACTCTTTACCTTGCCGGGCACGAAACCACCGCCAACCTGTTGAGCTGGACCTTCTACGCTCTGCATCGGAGACCAGAGGTCATCGCCCGCCTGCAGGAAGAGATCGACCGGGAACTGCCCGCGAGCCTGCCGACCCTCGACGACCTGAAACGCCTGAAGTATGCGCGCATGGTGTTGTCCGAGGTGCTGCGCCTCTACCCGCCCGCCTGGACCATCGCCCGCAACGTGGTCGAGGATGATGAGATCTGCGGCTACCGGGTGCCCGGCGGTGCGTTCGTGCTGCTCTCGCCCTTCATCAGCCACCGGCTGGAGGAGTATTGGCCCGACCCCGAGCGCTTCGATCCGGAGCGCTTCGCCCCGCAGTCCGGCAAGGCCCGCCACCCGTTTGCCTATTTCCCGTTCAGCGCCGGCCCAAGGGTCTGCATCGGCAAGCACTTCTCGCTGTTCGAGGCGCAGTTGATACTCAGCATGATCCTCCGGGAGTTCCGCTTCCAGGTCATCGACCATTCCAGGATCGGTTACCGGGCGGTGAGCACCCTGCGCCCGGACCGCCCGATCCGGGTTCGCTTGACCCGGCGCTGAGCTCGAGCCACCTGCCGTTCGGCAGAAGTGACCCATCCGCTGACCCAGAAGCGAGCCATTCCTGATATCCTTAGCGCCGAGGTCCCCCGGGGCTGGTTGCAGCGCGGGGGTCAGCGAATACGATTGCGGGCGCTTCCAGACCGGGTGTTGGTGTTCGAACCCACTAATATGGCTCCTGATTGCGCCGATGTTTCGGCGATGGATACGGATTTTGCCGTCAAAGTAAAAAAGGCCATTGAAACAAGAAATTCTTTTGTGGCTAACGCCACGGGTTTTTGGATCGGGTTCTCGCACCCGAAGGCGAGGTACTTTCTCTTGCGCGGCCAAGAGGAAGTACCCAAAGAGAAGGCCGCCCGGCTGGCCTGCCCTGCGGGTTCCCTGCGCTTCTCGCCCCGAGCCGGCTTGCCCGACAGCACCTCCCTGTGCTGACGGGCAAGGACGCGCATCCATTCGCGTCCCCTGCGGGCAATTCCGGCTCGAGGCTGTGATGCTCGGCAGGCCAGAACGGGAGCTGATGTCCGCGCCCCTAGGGACTCCGTGCCGCAACGGCCGGACTTTAAGGGTAATCAAGTAACAGTTAAACAGACCAGGA
>JAHEIA010000335.1 GCA_024639625.1 Chromatiales bacterium | reverse complement strand
ATGGAAACAGGTTGAAGAGCGTTATCCAGCCGTCGCTCGCCTCGTTCTGCTCCAACAGGCGCACATAGCCTTGCAGTATGAGATGCAAGCCGGCTCTCGCGTATTCGATCTTTGCGACCTATGGCGTAGAATCAGTTCCCCAGCCATCTGGCTTCAGCTTTGCCAGGACCAGCCCGTCGTAGGGGCGCCGGGAGGCGGATCCATTTGCAGTCTCACCTACACCAGGTGCATCTACTCCGGGAATGACCGGCAATGCTGCAAAGACAACCGCGCAGCTTGTGAGCGGCGAGAACAAGGATCTATTCAAAGCTGCAGCACTGAGCTTCCGAGCGGTGAATTGCCTGAACCGCCAGGCGTTCCTCCGCTGCGATAGCATTTGGCCCCTTTTCGACTCCAAATCCCAAACGGGGCGCAACGGGACATAGATCCCTTGCGCCCTCGACCCAGGCCAGATGAGTCGCGATAGACGGCGTTTTGATCCGGTGAGGAGCAGTGGGCTCGACGCAAGAATGCTTCTCCGCCCGTTCCCGTATATCCTGCAGTGGCGTCGCGGCCCGCAAGAACCGCTTTAAGCGGAAGTTGTTGACCACGTGGGCTGCGCTTCCATGCATAACAGGGACGATCTGAAATTTCCAATATTAGTGCAATGAGAAAACCAGTTGTTGTAGCTCAACTCAACGACGCTATAGGTGAAAAACCAACGATGATGAAGTATCTGAAGAAGATAGAACGTGCCCTGGTCGGGGCGATGATTCTGATACTGGTCCTAGTGGTGCTGCTGTCAGTGGTAGAGCTGGGTCGGGTGTTGCTCAGGGACCTGTCCACGCCCCCGCTATTCACCCTTGAGATTGGGCAGTTGTTAGAAATATTCGGCCAGTTTCTGTTGGTGCTGATTGGGATCGAGCTGCTGGAGACTGTAAAGAGATACTATACCGATGGCTGCGTGGACATTGATGTGATCCTGTCCATCGCATTGATCGCAGTTGCGCGAAAAATTATCACCGTGGACCCTAAGGATTACGATCCCCTTTCGTTGCTGGGAATAGCCGCCGTCATTTTTTCGTTGGTGGCAGGGTACTGGGTAGCAAGAAGAAACAAGTCGAACAGAGTTGCGCTTGATGAGCAACAGGACTGCAAAAATGAGAACCGATGAGTGCACCGGGGAAGTTAGAAACGGAAGCACGTGTTTGGGGCCAGATTAGATTCTATAACGAAAAGTCCAGCATCGAACAGGCTGCTACATGAAGAGAAACGTCACGTGATGTGCAAGAATATGCTGCCCTCTCAAGACCGTCGAACTAGCGCTTCTAAGTTAACCAGTTACATGGGAATAATAATCGCGTTATTACTCGCGTTGCTGCTGGTGGGAGCGGTATGTGCCGGACAGCGGCTGACGGATATCCGACCCGGATTCCCTTGCGACAGGATTCCACAGATCGAAAAACGCCTGGGATCCGTGGAGTTGGCCGCTCAAGATGCAGATGGCATCAGCAAATATGCAGGGACACAGGGAGGGGTAGAGGCAACTATCGTTTATCACTGCGATCAGGGGCGGCTGACCGAGCAGGAAGTCATCTTCACAAGCACTACCCGGGGCAAGGCCTACCGGATGGCCAATGAACAGCGGAAGGAATTGGCCAAGAACCTGGGCGAGCCCATTCATGATGGCCTGAATCTGGGGACCTGGAGAAAGATGATGTCTGGTATTTTGGGAGCGGACCTGGATTATCTTACCTCGGTCGTAGTCTGGGGCAGGGCGAAGGAAGATGTGATGCTGTTGGTTAGGGAGACAGAGGATAAACGCTGGGAGATCATCATCTCTCAGGGCGGCTCAAAAATGGCGTACATTTTCAATTCGTAGCCCTAGAGCAAAGAATAATAGCGGACTCACCGCGTTTCTTAATTGGCGTGGCAGTTGATGTGGCGCGTTCCCAGTATCGGAGAATGCGGAGGCGGCGCAACGGCCGATCGCTTGCGCGATGTGGACATTGTAGAAGGGGCGACTATACTTCGGGAACGTGAATCGTAAATAGGGAGGTTTTCGATGCGCTCACTTCTCAGGATTACCCCGGCCGTGGCTCTCGGCTTGGCGATCGTCCTACTAAGCCCCTACTCAAACGCCAACGCGGAAGCACGCAGGGGCCAACCCGAAAGCGAAGAACCCAAACGCCCCGAGATCCGGCTTTCCAGAGAGGGGCATATCGATGTCAACGCGGATCAGCGCGCATTGATGTGGTATGTCTCCGATCCAAGCGGTTTGGCAGAAGTTGAGGCGCGCGTTGTCAAGATCGACAGCGGAACGCTTGAGCCGACGGAGCTCTATCGCTCCGAAAAGCCGGAGGGTCGCATCGATTTGCGGGAGCTCGGGAAGGGACCGGGCCTGTACGCGATTCTGGTCAAGGCGACGAATAACGAAAAAGACGAGAACGAAGCGGGTCTGCGGCTTTCCTACGCCGAAGTGAATCCCGACTGTCCGACCGCGAAGGCCTGGTGGCCGAAGCTGGAGGCGGCTAGAGGCTCAGCTCCGGCCTCCGCCTCACGAGAGACGGCGTACAATCCGTATCAACACAACTTGTTGGAAATGTCCCGCCGCGCAGGCTATGTCGTAACCGGCCGAGTCGGCGAACTGATTGCCTGTCCGACAAAGACCGGCGAGCTTTTTACGTTTGTACAGTTCACCGATGTAAAGACTCTACAGAAGGAGGGTGGCCCCAAGGCCGTCGACGCCCCGGAGGAAATGGTTCTCCGCGTGCCCGGCGGCATGGCGCACGGCCGTGTGGAAATCGTCTCGGACGCGCCGGTCTTCCGGATCGGCGATGAGGTACTGCTGTTCCTTACCCGCGATCCGCAGCAGCAAGTCCCCATCGTGCAAGGCACCTTCGGCGTCATGCTACTCGATGAAGGCGAGCGCATCCGAGCCTACGATGGATCACCGGTGACCGGTGTTCGCAAAGATTTCACGGTTCAGCTGGATCCCAGCTATAGACTCGATCCGAAATGGGTCCGGCATTGGGACCCGAATATGCGCGCCGTATGGAAGTCTCCGCCGGAACAGGAGCCGATCGGCGAGCTGTATAAGGAAGAGATCAAGCGCGGCGAGCCCATAGCACTAGAAGAATTCCTTGAACAGCTTGATCGGGCATGGGCGACGGCGGATAAGGTAGGAAGGCTTCCGGCTGAATTGAGTAAGTCACCCCGCCGGCCTTACCGTGAGATTCCGTCCGAGCGCGGGAAACAAGGAGGTTAAGATCATGGCATACACAAGGACATTGTTCAGCCTACGTATCGGTTCCTCGGCCGCGAGAGGTCTGTTGTTTCTTGCGGTACTGTTTGTCGCTCTACCCGTCAATGCCTACTGGTATTGGGAGTGTGGTGACGATCCCACCATCTGGGCGAACGACGCGACCTTTCGTGTCAATCGGCACAACATTGGCGCCGGCTCTTCGACGGACCAAGACGTTGAGAACGCAATGACACGCTGGACCAACACCCCGGGCGCCTGGTTCGATTTCAATATCTCAACCGCCAACAGTGACAGCACGTCTACCTCCGACGGCCAGAATCGGATCGAGTATCATTTTCCTTCGCACGTCGGGTTGGCGCATTCCCATGTGAGGTACGACACCTGCATCACTTGGTGGCCGGGCCAAAACCAAGATATCGAAGAGTCGGACGTGCACCTCGTTGCGGACTGGTTGGCGGCGGGAACCACGTGGCAACATGGTGCGCCCAATCCGCGAAGCGCCGCCGGAACGAATCTGCGTGCGGCAACGGTACATGAACTAGGTCACTCGTTGGGCCTGTCACCCACCAACGCAACGCATGAAAACAGTTTGCTGGACAACATGAACGCCGCGGTGCCGGCGGGGGGCTATACCGGGGGGAGCGACTCGATTCGAAATATCACGCTGCCGGACTCGGCCCGGGGATTTCGCTTCCTATATCCTGGATCGGCGACCGTGGTAGACATGTTCGTCACCAATTTCCGCCTTGTTGCGGGTTCAACGTCAGCGTCGCTCGTACCAGCGTTGCCGAACTGCCTTGAGCCCGGTCAGACCTTCACGATCTTTTTCACAGTCGGAAACCGCGGCAATCTCAGCGCGGCCAACAGCAATTGTGGCGTCTACATGTCGACGAACGACTACATCAGTACCTCCGACACCAAGATAGCGAGCTGTAGTTGGGCGCCTGGGGCCAATGCGCTCGTGGAGGTCGACTCGCTGAGCGTTACCGTACCGTCGAGCACGCCGACAG
>JAHEIA010000016.1 GCA_024639625.1 Chromatiales bacterium | reverse complement strand
AATGACAAATGACGACAAGACGCAAGTTCATGGCCACCGCGGCGCCGCTGGCGGTGGCTACCCCGTTGATCTCCGCATCGTCATTGGCAAAGGCGGGGGACGAGAAGATCCAGTTGATGTTCGTGCAGACTGCGGAAGATCTGGACGCCGACGCCAAGACCCTGCGTCTGGTCAAGGTGAGCCAACAAACGCTGTATTTCTCCGACCGCCCGGTACGGATTGCCGGGCACGTTGCGATGGATGCCTACATGGACGAATGGAAGGCGGGCGAGGGACCGGATAACTTTGCCGCCGACCCGCCCAACGCCACGCTTTCGGTGTTGGAGTCGGGGCAGGCGGAAAACACTCTAGCCGTAGTAGAGATCAGCCATCCCGTCATTGACGGCAATGACATGGTCTACGAGTACAAGCTTGTCGAAGGGACGATGCCCCAATCCGGTGGTGCGACTGCGTTGTTCATCGATTGGATCGGTGTGGGCGGCGGTGTCGGCCCCGGCTTTCACGGCGTCGGGGTGGGGCGTCGCGGAGTCGGCTGGCGGTAGCCGGCCTGCGTGTGCTATTCAACGGAAGCAAGAGGACAAACACGATGAAGGCAACCAATGCGATGACCGCTGCGGGCGTGCTCGCGGCCGCCGCAATGGCGGTAGCGATCGCGGTTCCGGCAGGCTCGGGCGCCCAGGCGGCCGGGGTGGACCCGAACGCCACACAGGCTCTGCAGCGGATGACCGAGTACCTCGGCAGTCGGCAACAGTTCAGCCTGCACACGCAGAACACGATCGAGGATCTGCTCGACTCGGGACAAAGGGTCGACTTCGACGTCTCTGCGAGCGTCACCGTGACTCGGCCGGACAAGCTACGGGCCGAGCGCACGGGCGATCTGGTGAGCCAGTCCTTCTACTATGACGGCAAGACCCTGACGCTGTACGACCCGGCCGCGAAGGCCTACGCGACGGAAGCGGCACCGGCGACGATCGAGGACACGCTCAACTTCGCGCGCGAATCCCTTGGACTCATCGTCCCGGTCGCCGACCTGGTCTACCGCAACGCCTACGAACTCCTCATGGAGCATGTGACCTCCGCGATGGTGATCGGCAAGTCGGCGATTAACGGGGTGGAGTGCGATCATCTGGCCTTCAGCCGCCCGGGGGTCGATTTTCAGGTCTGGGTTGCGACCGGCGGTCAGCCGCTACCCTACAAGTACGTCGTCACCGATACCGGAACCCCTGCGCTGTTGAGCGTGAGCACGGTGATGAGCGACTGGGCAGTCGGCGAGTCTGTGGCGGATACCAGCTTCAGCTTCGCGCCACCCGAGGGGGCGAAGGAGATTCCGTTCATGCGGCTCGATGCCGGCAGCGCCCCTAGTCGCTGAAACCCAATTGGAGCAAGCACATGAAGACGATCCGGAATACATTATTAGTCAGCACCGCCATTGTCCTGCTACTCATGGGGGACGCACCTCCAAATAGTCGCTTCGGCTTTGCGCTGATGCAGGACGCTCATGCGATCTTGGGCGTCTGGCGTCGCCACGCGCGTCGCTGGGCGGTTGTCGGCACCGCGGCGGTCGCCACCACGGCAACGGTGGCCGCGGCCGACGAAGCTGCAGCCGCGGGTGCCCAGGCGGCGGCCGCGCAACAGCAGGCCCCTGCGGCCCAGCCGCAACCTGCCGCAGCGCCTCCCCCTGCAGCCGATGGCAAGCCCTTGCCGCTGGGGACCGTGGTATCCAGCCTCCCTGGAGGCTGCACCTCAACCCCGGTGGGTGGCGTGGAGTACTACTATTGCGGCGGCAACTTCTACCGTGCAACCTTTCAGGGGAACAATCTGGTCTATGTCACGGCCAAGCCGTGAGTGAGTCGAAGAAGCAGTAACCGAGCCGGGTCACCTTCGGGTGCCCGGCGTCGTAGCCGTCCGACCGCTGCCCGCGCGGGTAGAGTAGCTGGAGGAACTACGCGGTCGCAGGACCCGATTTGCTCGGCTCTGAAGTGCGTGCGCAAGGCAGCTATGCAGCTGTGGCGCCAGTCAGTCAGGTGAAGCACTGCTGGACAGCGGACGGGGGAGTGCCGCTGGATACCGAGCTACGTTGAGATTAGCGAAGCCTCGTACTGGAAAAGAGGAGAGGTTCGTTTGCGAGAAGCAACTGCGGCTACTCCAAGTGCGGTGCGAACGAGCGGCGGTAGCCGCGAAATAGGCTGCCGCATTTGCGAATCGATTTTTGCCTCGGATGTTCCAAAGAAATCTTTTACGAGGTAGCGGCACGCTTGATGAAATTGTGGCAGTGTAATCAGGAGAAGCGGATGATCATTCGACGAGTTTCGAGGACTGGAGCGCAACGCGTGGCCGCGGCCCTCGCGCTCTGTGCAAGCGCGCTTCCGGCAGGCGCCGGTGGCCTCATCGCATACGAGGTGGGTACAGCGGACGTCGGTCTAGCGTCTGCGGGCTACGGCGCGCGGGCGCAGGATGCCTCGACGGTGCTCACCAACCCCGCCGGCATGACGCGGCTCGATGGCAGACAAGTCCTCTTGGCGGGACAGGTGTTTTGGGCGAACACCAAGTTCTCTATCGGCTCGGGCACCTCGCCTGGTCTCGGCACCGAAGACGGTGGCCGTCCGATCGGGTCGAACGGGTGGTTCGTCGGTGGGGGCGGGTTCCTGAGCTATAGTGTGTCGCCGGATCTCAAACTCGGGTTCGGCCTCACCGGCAATTTCGGCGCTCCCCTCGAGTACGATAACGACTGGGCCGGACGCTACTATGTCCAGACGGGGACGTTGCTCGGCATCTCCTTCCTGCCCTCGATCGCCTACAAGGTCACCGACAAGCTCTCGCTCGGCGCGAGCCTGAACGCCATGTACGGGATCTACGACAACAAGGTGGCGATCAACAACGTCGCCCCCCGCTTCGGGGACGGCCGGCTCAAGCTCGACGACGAGACCTGGGGCTGGGGCGCCAACCTCGGTCTGCTCTACGAGATCGACGAAGGCACTCGGCTCGGACTCACCTGGAACTCGCAGGTCGATCTCGACTTCAAGTCCCGCGCCAAGTTTTCGAATCTCGCCCCCGGGCTCGAGACAGTATTGGGCAATCGCGGGCTGCTGAATTCCAAGATAAAGGTCGGTATCAAGGTCCCGCAACAGGTGATGGGCAGCGTCTTCACTCAGGTGAACGACCGCTGGGCGGTGCTCGGCAGCGTGGGCTGGCAGGACTGGTCGGAGTTCGGCCAGGTGCAGCTCGGCATAGACGATACGAGTGATCCCAGGAGCATCAAGACCGACCTGGATTTAAAAGACACGTGGCATGTCGCGTTGGGGGCGCAATACCGCCTGAGCGACCCCTGGCTGCTCAACTTCGGCGTTGCCTATGACTCCAGCTTTCAGGGCAGCTCGGACGTCTCGCCTCTGCTCCCGATAGGAAAAGCCTGGCGCTTCGGTGTCGGCGGTGAGCAGCAATTGAGCAGGACGGCCTACTGGGGCATCGCGGCGGAGTACCAGTACGGTGGGACACTCGATACGAACCTGCAGAGCACGGCGCCGGTTGCACTGGGCGGGCGCGGGAACCTCGAAGGCTCTTACGATAACACCGGAATCATCTTCCTCGCCGGCTACTATAATTGGCAGTTCTAGCAAGCGCCGCCCCGCGCTGCACAGGCGGTGCAACAAGGGGACAGCACGCGAACACAAAGGAAAGAGGGGAATTGACCATGTTCGACAAACATCGGCGCTGGTGGGCCATTTCTCTGGCTACGTTACTCTCCGCGGCGGTAGCGGCCCGCACAGCCCTTGCCCAGCCCCCGGGAATCGACCCGCAGGCCGAGGGGTTGTTGCAGGCGGCAACCACCTACCTTGCCGGCCAGAAGCGGTTCACAGTGCACGCCCAAAGCACCATCGAGGGCGTGCTCGATTCGGGGCAGAAGCTCGAATTCGATCAGGCGGCTGTGCTCTCGGTGCAGCGGCCGAATAAGCTGCGGGCCGAGCGTCACGGCGATTTGGTGGAGCAGGTCTTTTATTACGATGGCCAATCGCTCGCGCTGTTCAACCCGAGCGAGGGCTACTATGCGACCGCCGATGCGCCCGCTACCTTGGAAGAGACGCTCGACTTCGCCCGGGAGACGCTGGGCATCATCGCCCCCGCGGGGGATCTGCTTTACAAGAACGCGTTCGAAATCCTGATGCAGGACGTGACCTCCGGCTTCGTCGTCGGCAAGGACGTGGTGGGAGGCATGCGCTGCGATCATCTGGCTTTTCGCGCCCCGCATGTGGACTGGCAGATCTGGATCCAGGAAGGTGACAAGCCACTGCCGTGCAAGCTCGTGATTACCTCGACCGACATCGCAGGCTCGCCGCAGTTCACCGTGACCATGAACGAGTGGGACCTCGCGCCGGACTTGGACGACGGGGCGTTCGCATTCACTCCGTCCAGCGATGCGACGCAGATCGAGTTTCTGCCCCGCGGCGCGAAGCGGGCCCGATCGGATTAGGCGAAGGAGCGTGCAATGAAGAAGCCAGTGAAAGTGCTCGTACTCGGTCTTGCCCTCGTGATGCTTTTGCTCGCGGATCTTTCTCCGCAGCCGCCGTTCCGCTTGGGCCTCGTGCGGGAGGCTGCCGCCATCATCGGCCTTCCCTTCACGCCGCTTTCCTTCGCCGGGGTCGCCAGGCGCACGACAAGGCGGGCCCTGTACATGGACTCCCTTGCAGCCGCGGACGCCAACGCCGCGGCCGCGACAACCGCCGCCGCGACCACTGCTACTGCGAGCGCGCCACCCCCGCCACCGACAAGCAGTGGTTCGGTGCCCCTCGGAACCGTTGTGCATGCGCTGCCGGCCGGCTGCGTTGCAACCCCGATCAACGGTATCGAGTACTATAATTGTGCGCCGGGCGTGTATTACCGGGCTGCCTTCCAGGGCAACAACCTGGTCTACGTGTCGGCGAAGCCCTGAGTCCCAGGCCGGAGGGGATGACCTCGAATAGCCCGCGAACGGGCCACGGTTGCGGGCGAGTTGCGCGACGCGGATGGTCTACGGATGTCACTCGGTTGTGCTTCGAGGGGGGCGAGTCATGTGAACCAGGTGTCCCATCAGAGGACCCTAATGATCGCTGTGAGCGTTATTTTTGGCGCCGTGTCGACCCCGGGACCCAACTGATGGGATCGCCTCCGTCGGCAGAGGCTGGCTTCCTGCTGGGTGCTTTCGGGCGAGTCATGTTGTCGCTCAGCGCCGGCGCCGAGCGGGCGCCGGTTGGCTGGCACAGGAGATTAACGGCATGAGTCGAAGCGTCAGGCTGATCGTCATTGGCTGTGCGCTGCTGCTGACTCTCGCGGGCTGCGCCCGGTTCGGGCCCGAGATCCTACGCAGCGGACGGCCCGCCTATAACGATGCCATCCTCGCCACGAACGACGAACAGTTGCTGCAAAACATCGTGCGCCTGCGTTTCGCCGACAGTGTGGGTTTCCTCACGGTCTCCTCGGTCACGGCCAACGTTTCGATGACGGCCAGCGGGACGGTGAACGCCGGCCTCGGTTCGCCGGCGAACTACCAGGGTAATCTGGTCCCTTTTGCTGGCACGCTTAAGACCGAGCAGAACCCCACGATCAGCTATACACCGGTCCGCGGTGACCGCATCATGCGCCAGATTCTGGGCGAGACGCCTATCGACCTCGCGCTCCTGCTGATCAACGGTGCGTCCAAGCACAGCGAGGCGTGGACCGCCCTGATCCGCCGCGTAAACAACGTCCGCAATCCTGACTTTCTGGAGTCGCCAGCCTTCGCACCTGATCCCCGCTTCGGAGAGATCGCCGCGCTGATCGGCGAGCTGCAGAAGAGGGGCAGTCTGTACTGGGTGCGGGTCGAAGGTGCGAAGAAGGGTTACGCCATGGTGCTGCACAGCTACGCGCCGGCGAGCTCGCACGAGGCAGCGCGGTTGCTTGAGCTTCTCGGCATCCCGAAACCCGCACAAGAGGGCGACGACGCCGTCGTTCCAATCCAGCTGGCGGTGGGCTCGCCGCCGCCCGGCGCGATCGTGATCGAGACGCGGTCGTTGTTCCACCTGATGCAGCTTGCCGCAGCCGGCATCGACCTTCCCGCCGACCTGCAGTCGGTTGCCAGACAGTATCCCGAGCCCGGTCCCGCGGGTCGGGGTATCCGTATCCTGTCGTCTGCGACGCGGCCGGCGCAGGCCCGGTTGGTCGTAGAGTACCAGGATCGCTGGTATTACATCGCGGACGGCGACCTGATGAGCAAGCAGTGGTTTCGTATGCTGCAGCTCCTCGCGAATGCGCAGGTGCTGGACCCGGCCGGCAGTCGATCCGGGCCGGTGCTCACCATCCCCACGCGCTAGCTTGGGAGCCATGCCCGCCGTGCTGCTTGGTAGAAACTGGTACGCTGCTACGCAAAGAAAGGTCGACGGCGGACGATGCACCGACCCCGCCTATCGAGTATCGAGGAGGCTATCCGATCCTTATGACTAGCGTCGGCCGTAACGCGAGCGTTCTTTTGGCTGCCGTGTATTTTCTCGGTGCAGCCTCTGGCTCACGCGCCCAGTCGATGGAGCCGCTCTCGTACACGAACGCACCGATCGGACTTAATTTCCTGCTCGCTGGCTATGGCTATCTATGGGGCGGTGTCCTGGTCGATCCCTCGTTGCCGGTGAAGGACGTCAACGCCAAGATCAGCACTGCCGGTCTCACCTATACACGGGTCCTCGATATCGCAGGCCAATCCGGGATGTTGACACTGGTTGCGCCTTACGCCTGGCTCTCGGCGAAGGGCGAGGTCGATGGTCAGTCGAAGACCGCGAAGCGCTCTGGGCTGGCCGATCTTGCCCTGCGGCTGTCGGTCAATCTGTACGGCGCGCCGGCGCTCTCCCTGCGGCAGTTCCGTGATTATCGGCAAGACACCATCTTCGGCGTCAGCCTGATGGTGACCGCGCCGACCGGCAAGTATGATCCTGCGCGGCTGATCAATCTCGGAACGAACCGCTGGTCGTTCCGGCCGGAGGCCGGGATCTCCAAGGCCCTGGGTCCCTGGACTCTCGAGGCGGCGGCCAGCGTCACCTTCTTCACCGACAACAACGATTTCCTGAACGGCAATGTCCGCGAGCAGGAGCCACTGTACAGTGTGCAGGGACATGTGATCTACAATTTCAGTTCGGCCCTATGGGCCGCCCTGGACGCAAACTTTTACACTGGCGGACGAACCTCGGTGAACGGCACGCTCGACCACGACCGGCAGCAGAACTCGCGCTGGGGGGCGACGCTCGCCCGTGCTTTCGACAGGAACAACTCGGTCAAGTTGTATTTTAGCTCCGGCGTTAGCGCACGCTCCGGGTCTGACTTCAACGCGCTTGGCCTTGCTTGGCAATACCGCTGGGGTGCGGGGTTGTGATCCCGTGGCGAGAACCGGGGTCGTATGACGGATGCAGCCCGTCAGGCGGCGGTCTGGGGCTCGAGGGCGAATGGCGGCTATACTCGGGGCACCGAAGCGGGCCCGTGGAGGGGGGACGAAACATGAATAGATTGCCGATCTACGTTTTGCTCAGCATTTGCATGGCACTCGTTGCCGGTATGGCCCATGGCAAGGCCTGCGAGGGCGTCTCTTTTCCGGATCAGGTGCAGTCAGCGGGCACCACGCTGCAGCTCAACGGCCTTGGTTTGCGGCAGGCGACTTTTCTTAAGGTCGATGTCTATGTGGCGGCGCTCTATATCTCGCAGATGTCTGGCGATGCCGACGCCATCCTCGAAGCGAGGGCGCCGAAGGAGATCGTTCTCCATTTCGTGCGTGATGTGGACCAATCCAAGTTGAACGAGGGTTGGGACGAGGGCTTCGAGAAGAATGCCAAGGACCAGCTCCCCGTGCTCAAGGACCGGATCGAGGCGTTCAAGGCGATGATGGTGGACGTGAGCAAGGGCCAGCGATTGCGCTTCGTCTACCAGCCGGGGAAGGGGGTTGAGGTGGATGTGGACGGCACGCCCAAGGGCACGATCGCCGGCGATGACTTTGCGCGCGCCCTGTTCGCCATCTGGCTGGGGTCCCATCCGCCGAATGACGACTTGAAGGCCGGGCTGCTGGGGGGGGCGTGCGGGTGAGTTGGGCTCTCTGCGAAAGGTGCACCACAAATGCTGAACGCGAGTTGAAATCGAGGGATAAACCATGCGCGCCGAACGTCTAATCGTCTGTCTTTTTGCCGCTGCTTTCCTGGCGGGCTGCGCCAGCCGGCCGATCAACGAGCGGATCGATCAGGTCGACCCGATGGCGGGTTACCGGCCGCATCTCCTGATCACTAAGATCCCGAACAACGACCACAGCACCCTGTTCGTGCTCTCGTTCTCGGGGGGCGGGACACGCGCAGCGGCGTTCTCCTATGGGGTTCTGGAGGAGCTGCGCCGCACCGAGATCGAGGTCGACGGTCAGCGGCGAAGGCTGATCGACGAAGTGGATGTGATCACCGGGGTGTCTGGGGGGAGCTTCACGGCGCTCGCCTACGCGCTCTACGGCGACCGGTTGTTCGACGAGTACGAGGAGCGCTTTCTCAAGCGCGACGTGCAGGGCGCGCTGGTTGGGCGCGCCTTCAACCCCGTCAACTGGCGCAAGTACATCGGCGGCACCGCCGGGCGTTCGGAGCTCGCCGCGGAGTACTACGACGAGATCCTGTTCGAAAACGCAACCTTTGCCGATCTCCTGAAGAAGCCGGGACCGGTTGCGATTGCAACCGGAACCGACCTCTCCACGGGCTCGCGGCTCGCGTTCTTTCAGAACGACTTCGACCTTTTGTGCTCGGATCTGAACAAGGTTCACCTATCGCGGGCCGCAGCCACGTCCTCCGCGGTCCCCGTAGTGCTCTCACCCGTGACGTTCAACAACTATGGCGGCACCTGCGGCTATCGGTACCCACCGTGGGTAGCGGAGGTGGATGACCCGAAGACCCGAGTTCGTCCGTCGGGACGTGCGGTGCAGCGATACCATGACATGCAGCGTTTCCAGAATAGCGCGGAGCGCCCCTACATCCATCTCGTCGACGGCGGGGTATCGGACAACATCGGTGTGCGCGGCGTGCTCGAGGCCATCGAGGAGCTGGCGGCGAGCGCGAAATTTCGCGGGGAAGTGGGCTTTGGCCAGTATCACCGGATCGTGCTGCTAGTCGTAGACTCCCACTCATCACCCAAGACCGATTGGGACCGCAAGGAGCGGCCTCCGGGTATGGTGGTTCAGCTCCTGCAATCCGCCGGCGTGCCGATCGAGCGTTATTCGTTCGAGACCGTCGAGACCATGAAAGACATCGCCGAGATCTGGAAATGGCGGCGCGAGTTGCAGGTCGATGAGCTGCGTCTTCAGGGCATGAGCAAGGCCGAGGCCGAGGCCCAAGTGCCGGAAGTCAGTCTGCAGGTGCTAAACGTGAGCTTCAGTCAGATCAAGGATCCTGAGCAACGCGCCTATCTGATGAACCTGCCCACGAGCTTTGTGCTCAAGCCAGAAGAGGTCGATCGGCTGCGCGAGGCGGCCGGTGAAACAATGCGCCAATCGCTAGGGTACGGGAAGGTCGTACGAGAGTTCGGCGGCACGCTGGAGGATTAGCAACTGGCTAGCCGGCCGTCGGATCCACGCGGCTAGCCGGTGCCAGCTATTTCAATCGCGAAGACCAATTTGGGCGGCCTGCGCCCATGGCTGGCCCGTTGTCCCGCCGACTGGTTCCCTACCAGGTTAGGGAGCGACTTCGATATCCATGTATCCGCCGACGGCGCCCTGGATTTCCTCCGGTGTGATAAACCGGGCCCCATGTGACGCCAGGGGCAACATGCAGTTCATGCGATAAGTCTTTCCGGTCGCCGCCTCCCGCAGGTGTATCTGTGTAATCGAGACATCCGTGCCCTTCGGTCCGATGCCATCTTCCTCGTAGTCCACTTTGCTGACCTCGAATGCCCCGCTGTGGATAATTTCGCCGCTTGTGGCGCTAAGGAAATCGCAGAACGGATAGTCCGGCTGGATCTCTCCCTCCGGGTACAGTCGGGCGTCCTGGAAGTAGACGCTGGTTTCGCCGTCCGGTATGAGGAATCCTTTGCTAACGGTGAAGGTGGAACCTGGCGTGACATCCTGCGGAGCCGGCGCGGATTGCGCCTGGTGCCGGGCGCTACAACCCGCGAGGGTGGCCAGAATGACGGCGGTGCCGACGGCCAGTGCTGGGCTGAAGGTATTGGGTGTCAATGCTTTCATGGTTTCATCTTCCGGTTGTGCTCGTTATTTCGTCTGGCCCAAAGCAGACGAATTCCCCGGCGCCGCTGCCCGGACAGGGCGTATCCACCCTTGTTGGCTGGGGATCATAGCCTGTTCTGGGGAAATGACAACCGCGAACGGCGAGATGCGGCATGGTCTCGTTTTTAGCGCCAATCGGAACGCTGGTGGAGTAGCTTGGAGCGGCGAGGCGGCCTACGGATCTGGACTGCCAGAAGGCGGTTGGCTGGGGCCATCTTTGCAGCCCGTGTCAGCGACTGCAAACACGAGGGCCTACTTCGGTGGCCTATGCCCTTGATGGTTTGGGTCCCGCAGCGCCTCCCGCCAGGCACCGGGCGTCGTTCCCGACCAGCGCCGGAATGCACGAGTGAACGACGTGGCGTCGGCATAGTCGAGCAGTGCCGCGATATCAGCCAACGGCATCTTGGTGTCTCTGAGAAACTGATGAGCGATCTCGAATCGGGTCTCCTCTACCAGTTGCTGGAAGCTGATCCCTTCCGCGTGGAGCCGCCGGTTGAGTGTGCGCCGATGCAGCGCGAGCAACCGTGCCGCCTCATCCATGGAGCCTCTTCCACTGACCAGCAGGTTCCTCAATACGCAGCGCAGCCGGTCGGATAGGTCCTCCCCCGACTGGCTCTCGAGCCGATTGACCTCGGCCTCGAGAATCTGGCGCAGCCGCGAGTTCGAACCGGGCAACGGCTGTCGCAGCCAGCTCGAGGAAAAGACCAGTGCCGACTGTTCGGCGTCGAAGCGCAGCGGCGATCTGAACAACCGGCGGAAGGGCTGGATGTCGCGCGGCGCGGAATGGCAGAACCGCACCTCTGCGGGCGTCCAGGCAGGGCCGGCGAGCTCCCGCATGATGTTGAAAGCGATCGCCATTGCGGTGTCGTAGATGTGATCCGTTCCGACCACACCCGGTTGATAGATCGCATAACTCACCACCGCTACGTCCCCGGATACCGACAAGGTTGGGGTGGCCCCCCGATCATGCAGGTGCATATGCAGGATGATGTCCTGCAGGGCTGTACCCACATCGGGTGCGTTCTGGGCCAGGAGGCCGATCAAGCCGAGCGACTCGGCCCCCCCTTTCTGTCCAACCAACAGCGCGAAGTGTGGGCATCCAGTCCGATGCGCACAATGCTGCAACAGCTGACCCGCTGTCGCGAATGAGATGATATTTTCCGGGTCCGCGAAGAGGTTTGGCTTGATGCCGATCTCCGCCAGGATCTGATTGGGATCCAGGCGCTGCTCCTCGAGCATCTGCGGAATGACTAGCAGCGGCCCAGCCCGTAGTGACCCGCCAACGACGAAGGAACCTGCACAAGGTGTCTTTGGCGGCAGCGGTTTCGGGACACGCCGAGTGCTCATCGCTAGGGTCTTTAGATTTCTTCGAAATAGTCTTTCAAACGATAAACGATAGTGTAGTTGTGGGTACGAAGCGAACAAAGATTTCGCTTCACGTTCACACGAAAGCGCCGAAATGGCCCCATAGGGGTCGCAAAGGTTGTCGAGTGATCAATCTGGTTTGCCACTAAGGGATACTAATGGCAGGTAGGGTATGCCCTACCAGGGATTCGGGAGTTAGCGTATTGCGATCCCCCCGGTTTGAGTCCATCTTGCATTCACAAGGTCAGGATACCTAACAGCGAGGGAACAGCTTGAATACTAAACGGCTTTTGCAGATAGAGGGAATGTTGACAGCGAGTGTATTGTTGGCGCTTTCCGGGATGTGTTGGGCAGAGGCCGACGATGATTACTTTGACTGGAACAAGAGGCGGCTGTTCCACCCGACGCCGCAGGAGTTACAAGCCGAAGAGCACGGGCAAATAATAATCTACGACCATCTACGATCCACCGATATCGAGCGGGCTTTGGATGAGGAGTTCGATCGAGTGGATAGCATGATGTTCGTGCGTGTCGTAAAGACGCAGCCGGATGGCGAGCCGAAGCTCGATCCGCAGACTGGCTCGTATGAAGTGGAGGACGACGGCTGCGATTGAGCCAACATGCTTTGGCGGCTTTCGCACCGAGGTGATTGACAGTCGTCTCGACGAGCAGATCGATGTAGCGCGGTGCTGAATGCTCGAAGCTGGTCTGCATGCCGTCTGCGTGGGTTTGAACACCCGCAATCGAGTCGCTAAGAAGTGTCAACTCGGCCTTCGACGGCCCGGCGTAGGGCGGCTGCGAGATCGGAGTGCCGGAGGCTGGTCCAACGGCCGTCGCTGATGCGCCTACCACACCCGGCGAGAAGCCGTCGCTTCCGCGGGCCCTGCCGGTCCCCGAAGCGGACCTCCCGTACCTGGTAAACGAGCTCTCGCAACCGCTGGATCAGGCCCATCTTCGCGATGTCGAATCTGATTCCCCAAGAGTCGATCACGTAGCTTCTGCTGCGAAGCTGAGGCGCCTCCTCGACCAACGCACCCAGTGACTGGACTTCAGCAACGGGAAACCAAGGGTGGTGCCCGCAATGCCGGTTCCGTCGATGGCTATTGTTACGCCTGACTCCGTGGTGGCCCGCGCTCCACGCTAAGGGCGGGTACGGAAGTCGAGAGACCGAGCGCGACAGGCGAACTGACGTAAATGCGGCCACTGCGCGGAGAAGTCACAAATCCGTTTCCGTTTGGTCCCCTGAATTGCCTGCGTCTTCCTGCGATCGCTCCCCCGTCTTGCAGCGCTTTGCGCCGTCAGGATCAGCACATTCGCGCGGACCACCTCGGCACGTCCTCCCCGCCACGAATGGGACTAAAGAACTTCGGAGTGCCTTGTCACGCGGGAGCAACACATTCATTGATGATTGTCATTGATTGACCCGATTTGGTTCGAAAAAATGTGAACCACGTCACAGACGCCAGATTGCCGACAGAGTCCTGAATCCTTCCCTCGCTCCCACAGGACCTGCGATGAGTTGTAGCGCCAAGGGAGCACCGCATCCGAACCAAATAGTCCGAAGCCGGGGTCGTGTTCCACGGGAATCGACCAAGCAAGAACAAGGACAACCGGCGCAGGTAGAAAGGGGGTGAGGCAACCACAAGATATCGAGCTTTCGAAATCTAGTCGTAACGGTCGGCTCGAAATTCCAGCTATCGAGTCTGCAGCAAGAACCGAATTTCAAGGAGAAAAACGAATGAAGAAAATGAAAATACTGCTGGCTGGGTGTATGACCCTGTCGTCGGTAGTGGGGCTTACCGCGGTTGCACAAGAGCTGACACCAATCCAAGAATTGGGTAAGGCCTTATATTTCGATCAGAATCTCTCGCGTAATAGGAATCAGGCTTGTTCGAGTTGCCACGATCCAGGCGCGGGCTTCGTGGACCCTGACAATACGAAGTCGTTCGCTATGTCAGAAGACATTGAGTTCTTCCCGGTTTCCGACGGCTCGATTACTACCTCGACCGGAGGGCTCAATTCCCCCAGTGCGGCCTACGCCGCCTTCAGCCCGTTCTTCCACTGGGACGGTGTCGAAGGGCTGTTCGTCGGCGGACAGTTCTGGAATGGCCGGGCCAACACCTTGGTCGAGCAGGCGGCGGGTCCGTTCCTCAATCCCGTCGAGATG
>JAHEIA010000334.1 GCA_024639625.1 Chromatiales bacterium | reverse complement strand
CCTATGTGGTCTATGGCGCCGACGACGGTATCAGCTCTGCCGCAGCCTTTCAGCTCGCGCAGCGCGGGCTGGACGCCGTGGTGTTGCGCCGGGGAAAGATGTGGTTGCCGTCGCAGCAGTCGGAGTCGTCCCTTGAAGAGTCCGCGCAAATCGCGGCGCCGACCAAGAATGTGGTGGATATCGTGTCGCGTCGTCCTGCCGAGCGGAGCGAGGTGCCGGGGCCACAGGTTGTCGGCAGCGAGCAGCGGGCTGACCCAAGGCTCGCTGCTGCCGAGCAGCGAATTCTCGAACTGGAACACGAGTTGGCGGAACTGAGGCAGAAGCACAAGCAAGCGCGCAGCGACTGGCAGCGCGAACTGGAAAACGCTCAAGGCGCACTGATCCCGGCTGTGCAGCAAGCCCACGATAGCTTACCGGAGGTGTCTGCAATGCGCCGGGAGCTGCAACGCGCCGAGGCGAAAGCGAATCGGTTGCAGCGTGAGCTTGCCGAGGTGGAAGACCGATATGTCAGCGAGACCGAAGAAGTGCACCAGCTGTGGGAGAAGCGGTTGAGCGCGTTGGAACGCCGTGCCGCAGCAGCGCAGGCCGCCACCCTGCAAGCAAGCAAACTCCGGGCCGAGGCGGAAGAAAGGCTCGCCGCCTTGCGCCAGAAATGTGGGCAGGATGCTACTTCGGGAGACGAATAGCCTCCAGTGGCTCCGGGAGGAGCGTAGCGCAGCATCATGAGCAGCAATAGCGAAATGCAATGGCCGGCGCAGGACGCGGCTACCGACTCCGAGCTCGGGCAGCTGCGTGAGCAATTGCGCTCCGCGCAGGCTGCCAGGGCGGACGCAGAGCAGCGGGCGCTTCGGGCGGAGCGAGAGATGCAAGGAGAGCTTGCAGCGCAAGCCATCGTGGTGGCGAGGTTAGAGGATCATCTGGCCGCGAGTAGGGCGGAAAAAGACAAGTCCAAGCAGCGGCTGGTTGATCTGGAGCGCAAACTGCGCACGGCGCACCGGGAGCACGCCGACACCCAGACAGCGCTGCATGCGCTGGAAAGAAAGCTCGAATTGCTCGGTCCCGAGCCGCTCGCCGCGGCCGACTTGGCGGTAGAGAAAGCGAAGCTGCAGGAGCGTCTGGAACGTGCGCAGAACGAACTGCAGAAGGCGAAGGGGCGGGGCGCGGACCTGCGCCGGCAGCTCGAGGCGGCGCGGGGCGATCTTGAGCAGTTGCGCGAGCGCCAGGGGCGTGAAGGGTCGGCGGTGTTGACGCAGCGCTTGTACGAGACCCGGGCGCGCGCCGCCCGGCTCGAGGCGGAAAAGGCCGAGGCCGAGTCGCGGATTGCAGAACAAGGACAAGGGCAGGATCGGTTACGACAAGAACTGGAGCGCCTGCGTGAGCAGATCAAGGAGCAGGCCGCGCTCACCTCGTCCACGGAGGCTAGGCTGCAGGACGAGCTTCGTCTCCTGGCGCAGCGCAGCGACGTAGCGCGCAATCTGGCCCTGGAGGAAGAAGCCAAGCGCCTGCAGGGCGAACTCGAGGCGCTGAACGTTGACCTCGAGCAGCAGCGCCAAGAGGCACGGGCACTGCACGACCTGGTCGTCGAGCGGTCGGCCTGGGTTGCCCAATTCGAGCGCAGGAACCGAGAGCTCGGCGAGGAGCTGGCGAACGCGGAGCAAGAGCGCGAGGAGGCGGAGAAGGCGCGCGATCTCGCGGAGAGCGCTTATTCCTCCACGCAGCAAGAACTAGAGGCCTTCACTGCCCGGTTCGCTGCGGAAGCGCGCCAGCGGGCACAAAGAAGCGCCCAGGCCCGGCGCTGGTCGGTAATCGTCTCGTTGTTGTTGGGCGCTTTGTTTGGTGTCTCGTTATTGCTGTTGCTCTACCAGTACGAGGTGTTGGGAGGAGCAGAAGAGACTTCCTCCTCCGCGGCGGATAACGATCTTTCAGTGGACCGGTCAGAGAGCTCGGTCGCGAATGCGACGCCGGGCGCTGCAGCGAAACGACGGCCGGCGAAATCTGTTGCTGCACCGTCCACGGCGACGGGGCGCTCGGCGCGAACCTTGCGCGATGATCTGCGCCAGGGTGGTTGGGGGCCGCAGATGGTACTGCTTCCCGGTGGCACCTACTCCATGGGCAGCCCGGCATCCGCGCTTGCCCCGGAAGAGCAGCCGCAGCATACGGTGGACCTGAAAGCGTTTTACCTTGGTCGTTTCGAGGTGACGTTCGAGCAGTACGAACGGTTTGCCGCGGCCACCGGCCGCAGCATGCCCGACGATCGTGGTTGGGGGCGGGGGTCAAGACCCGTGATCGGGGTAAGCTGGAACGATGCCCAGGCCTATGCGGATTGGCTTTCTTCGCAGACAGGAGAGGCCTACCGCTTACCGAGCGAGGCGGAGTGGGAGTACGCGGCGCGCGCCGGTACGGATTCCCCTTTCTGGTGGGGCTACGAGGTGGAGCGCAACCGGGCCAATTGTTTCGACTGCGAGAGCGACTGGGATTTCTACAGTACCGCGCCGGTGGGCCGCTTCGCGCCCAACGGCTTCGGCTTGTTCGATACCGCAGGTAACGTGATGGAGTGGGTCGCCGATTGTTACCATGCCTCCTACACAGGGGCTCCTGTCGACGGCAAAGCGCGTTCCCATCCGGATTGTGCCAAGCGGGTCGTGCGCGGGGGCGCCTTTAACAAGCCGGCCGACAGCATGCGCAGCGCGAAGCGCGGTGCCTATCCGGCAGGGAGCCGGATGGAGATGTTGGGATTTCGCGTCGTGCGAGAACGCTAACCCGGGCCGCGGCAGTTTTCGCTTGAAGTGTAGGAGCGCCATGCAGATCCTCGGTGTGGGAGGAGCGACGCTTGATATCGTCAATCAGGTTGAGCGCTATCCTGCGGAAGATCAGGAAATCCGCGCCTTGGCTCAGCGCGTAGCCCGCGGCGGCAATGCCACCAACACACTGGTCGTGCTGAGCCAACTGGGGCATCGTTGCGGTTGGGCTGGGGTACTTGCAGACGACCCTGCCAGCCGGTATATCCTGCAAGAACTTGACGATTTCCAGATCTCAACCAGCTATTGTCGACGCTACCCGGGCAGAAAGCTGCCCACGTCCTACGTGAGTCTCAGTCAGGCTACCGGATCACGTACCATCGTCCACTATCGAGATCTCCCCGAGTTTTCCAGCAAGGATTTTGCCGCGATCGATCTGGAACCCTGGGACTGGGTGCATTTCGAAGGCCGGGCGCCGGAGGAAACGCGCCGCATGATTGACCGACTGAAATCTGAACGCCCTTTGTTGCGCTGTTCGCTAGAGGTGGAAAAGCCGCGCCATGGGATGGAGTCGTTGTTCTCCGGGCCGGACCTGCTGCTGTTTTCGCGCAGCTATGCGCGTCAACACGGGTTCGCCGAGTTGCGGACCTTCCTCCGGGAGATGCGGCAGCGTACCAATGCCTGCAGTATTTTCTGCGCATGGGGGGCAACGGGAGCCGCGGTGGTGGATGCCGGCGGCCGGCTCTGGGAAAGCCCCGCGGCCGAGTTGCCGCAAGTGGTAGATACCTTGGGCGCAGGAGACGTGTTCAATGCTGCGGTGATCGATGGTGTGCTCCGGCGCCAGGCACCGGACAGCATCCTTGCGGCCGCCTGTCTGCTGGCTGGCCGCAAATGCGGCCAGCAGGGCTTTACCGGCCTGGGCCGGCCGGCAGGGCCAGGTCATGGATGAGTTGGGATCGAGAGCCCTTTGTCGTTGGGATGAGTTGGCCGATCCTGCCACTCGGGGGTTCATTCTTGCCTCGGAACTTGGAGGCTACGAGATCTTTATCGTGCGCAGCGGCGAACAAATATTCGCTTATCGCAACCATTGCCCGCATACCGGGGCGCCGCTGGACTGGCAGCCGGATCAGTTCCTCGATGTGGATAAAATGTTTATCCAATGCGCCTTTCACGGCGCCCTGTTTCGCATCGAGGACGGATATTGCGTTCGCGGGCCCTGCACCGGACAGAGCCTGGAATCGGTCCCGGTCAGGCTCGAGAATGGCCTCGTGGTACTCGGTGACCCGGTGTAGACGGTGATGAGCCTGGCCTGACGCTGTGCCTCGGCGACAGGGCAGTCCACGCCGGCTCAATCCTCTTCCGGCGCGGGCAAATCGTCCAAAGGGTTGCCGTAGGAGTGTGCGGTACCCGCGGGTCGGTCGAGGTCTACCCCGTAGTCATCCGCGCTGATGTCGAGCGAACCCGACCAATCCTCCGGCGGCTCGGCGCGCTCCAGGTTCAGCTCGTCCCAGGTGTCGAGGTCGTATTCT
>JAHEIA010000333.1 GCA_024639625.1 Chromatiales bacterium | reverse complement strand
GGGTGACGGATTCGGAGGTGAAAATAAAATCGTCGCTCACGCTGCTACCTCCCGTTGAGTTTTTTCCGCGGCCGCAACCAGGAGATCCGGTTCGGCGGGTTCGTCTTCCGGCGCTGCTTGCTGCGGTTGCCTGGGTTTCGTGGCCTCGTTGATGAGAAGCGGTCCGACAACGCCCCCTGCAATCGCCAGAATATCGCCGACACCCAGCGGTGTGGTGCCGAGCAGCGTCCTTGCCGCGGGAACCATGCTGACGATCACCTGCAGGAGAGCCATGCCGCCGATCGCGCGGATCAAGTGCGGGTTCGGTTGCAGCTTCTGTCCACCGAACACGTTTTTGTGCTCCGATCGGGAACTAAACGAGTGGGCCAACTCGTTGAAGGTCAGGGTATTGAAAGCCAAGGTGCTGGCGGCGGCGCCGGGTCCATACCGCCGGAAGCCGTAGAGATATGCGCCCATGGTTCCAAGCCCGATCGCTCCGGACTCGAAAAGCATGCGTTTCAGGTTCTTCTTGGTGATAATCGCCTCTTCCGGATCCCGAGGCGGGCAATCCATGATCCCCGGTTGCGCAGGCTCCATCGCCAGCGCTAGCCCGGGGAAGATGTCGGTGACCAGATTGATCCACAGCAACTGCATGGGGTTCATCGGCTCGCCCAGGTTAAAGGCAAAGCCCGCCATCATGACCTCGATCTCGGTCAGGTTGGTGGACACCATGAAGTGGATCATCTTGCGGATATTGGTGTAAATGGTCCTCCCCTGCCGCACGGCGATCGCCATGGTGTGCAGGTTGTCGTCCTCGAGCACCACATCGGAGACCTCGCGCGCCACATTAGTGCCTCCTGCGCCCATGGCGACACCGATATCGGCGGCCTTAAGGGCCGGGCCGTCGTTGATGCCGTCACCCGTCATGGCTACGACATAGCCCGCTTCCTGCAGGGCGCGTACGATCTTCAGCTTGTGCGCCGGGCTCACTCGCGCAAAGACATGGGTATTCTTCACCAGACCGGCAAGCAGATCCGGGTCCATCTCGTCCAACCTGGTGGATTCGAGTACCTGGAGCGATTTTCCCTCGCTCAGGCCGAGTTGTTCACCGATCGCCTTCGCGGTGGCGGTTTGATCGCCGGTGATCATGACGGTCTGGATTCCTGCACGGTGAAACTTGGCGATCAGTTTGTCCATGCCCGGGCGCATCGGGTCGGCCATTCCGGCGAGACCGAGCCAGACGAGCTCGCCGGTCTTGTTCGGCATCTTGTCCTCGTCGAGCTCCCTGTAGGCGACCGCAAGTACGCGCAGGGCGTTGCCGGCCATGCGTTCGTTCTCGGCAAGGATCTCGTCCCGCGTCTGCTTCGTGAGCCGGATCTTGCGCCCCCCCTTGATCTGGTGGTCGCACATCTCCAGCACCTCCGCGGGACTGCCTTTTACGGCCAGCAGGTGCTTGCCGTCGCGGTAGGGGTGCAGGGTACTCATGTAGGGGCGGCCTTCGGCGCGATAGCGGATCTTCAACGTCGGGCACTCGGCCCGCAGTGCTTCCACGTCGATGCCCGCGTTGAGCGCGAGATCGACCAATGCGTTCTCAGTCGGAGAGCCTTCGAGCCGGCGGCCCTCGGGTGTATCGTGGATCTCCGTTTCGGTGCACAGGGAAACGATCTGCATCAGGCGCACCAGCTCTTCCCGCTCCATCGGGTCGATCGCTGCATCGCCGCGGAGGAACTGTCTCTCGGTTATCGCGAAATCTTCCTGGCCGCCGTATACCGCTACCACCGCCATACGGTTCATGGTCAGGGTGCCGGTCTTGTCCATGCAGAACACCTGCACCGAGCCCAGGGTCTCTACCGCATCGAGATGTCGAACCGCCACATTGCGCTTGCGCATGTCCGCGATGCCCATGGCAAGGGTGGTAGTCGCCACCGCGGGCAATCCCTCGGGGACCGCTGCCACCGCCAGGGAAACAGAGGACTTGAGCATCTCCATCCAGGCGTAGCCGCGCAACACGCCGACACCGAAGACCCCCGCGCACACGCCGCCGCTGAGCAGCGCCAGGGTCGTGCCCATACGATCCAGGTGTTTCTGCATGGGTGTCTCGGGGGCCTCGGCTTCGCCGACCATGGTCTGAATCTGACCCAGTTCGGTGGCTTTGGCCGTGGCGATAACCACGCCCCGCCCGTTGCCGCCGGTGACGTGCGTGCCCATGTAGCACATATTGCGTCGGTCGCCGAGGGCCGTATCTCCCGCCGCGATGAATTCGTGCTCCTTGGAGACCGGGAGGCTCTCTCCCGTGAGTGCGGATTCATCCACGCTGAGCCGGTGCGAGCTGGCGAGGCGGAGATCGGCAGCGATATAGGTGCCGGGTGTCAGCATCACGATGTCGCCCGGAACGATCGTTGAGACCGGGATCAAGGTGACCTCGCCATTACGCAGCACGTTCACCTCTCGAACGCCGGTTTCGGAGAGCGAGCTGATGGTCTTCTCTGCCTGCCGCTCGGTGATGAAGCCGATGACCGAGTTGATCAGCACTACTCCCAGGATGACTGCGGCATCCAGCGGACCACCGGTGATGAAGGAGACCACCGCGGACGCTCCGAGCAATCCGACCGGGGCGCTGATGAATTGATCGATGAAGATGGCGAGATCCGAGCGCCGCTCACCGGCCTTGAGACTGTTCGGTCCGTATTGCCGCAGCCGTGCGCCGGCCTCGTCCGGGAGCAGCCCCCGCTGCACGGAGGCGCCAAGTCGGGAAAGAACCTCTCCCAGCTCCATGCGATGCCAGGCCTGTATTTCCTGTGCTTGCGGCTGCTGGGGGGCCGAGAACGCTGCTGCGGACATTGCACCGAAGGCCGGGAGCGGTGTCGATGGAGCGGAAACCCCCTGCAGTAGAGATGCGAACCCTTGGAGCGCCTGGGAGATCCGGAAGGACAACGGCTTTACGGTTTTCCGGGTCCTGTGGCCGCAAGCGCCATGGTTTCCAAGCCGCGATTCGATAAAGCGCTCGATGTCTCCGACGGCGACGCCCGGTGCGAATACCACTAGCAGCCGGCCGGTGAGGATGTTGCCCTCCACCGAGCGTATGCCTTCCATGTCGGCAAGGTGGATCTCCAGTTCTTTCTTCGTCCGGGGAGAGCGATACAGCCCGGTTACGGAGAAGCGCGCGCGGCCGGTCACGCTCAGGTGCACCGGTCTGACCCGTGGAACGGATGCAATGGTGGTCGTTGGTGAAGACGTCATAACGCGACTCTAGAATGTTGAATGGCGGTAGAACCGTTATCCGGTCGAGCTTTGTACACCCGGCCTGAGGCGAGGTAATCCGTCGCTGCAGCGCCTGGTCATGAAAACGCTGTTGCGCGTGAGCCGGTACTGAACTCTTACGAGCCAATGATCATCCAGCCCACCAATCCCCGGGGAGCTAACGCGAGAGGATGGCGGCTAATTACTTTATCTTGGATTGAAGGCGTGCGAAACGCTAACCAAACCAAATAGCATGGGAATGTTACAGCACCATGACGCTGATGTTTCCCGGGGCCTGTTTGTACCCAATCGGTTCACCAGCCATCAGCCCCGCTTTATCCTGTTCGCCTTGAAGTCTGCATCGAAACTTCCCGCTCTGGGAACGCACGCAAAGAGCAACGGATCGCTGTCCTACCCGAGATGCTTGTGTCACTCGGCCCGTCCTTGGATTGGCTGCCTCGGTTGCCTTCAGTCCGCTGCAAGCTCATCCTTCACCCCGCCCCGTACCGGAAAAGGAGGTAGGAATTGATGAGGTAGATGCAGACCATGAAGATGCTCACCCAACCCACGGTCTTGAATACCCGGGTGCGCGGCCGGTACAGCAGCCCGACGATCGCCGCTCCGCTCATCATCAAGGCGGACAAGGCGGAAACTGCGTGGCTAGTGGCCACCGACGAAAGCAAGGGTCCGGGCAGGAACACGATGTCATCGACCGCGAGGATCGCGATATTGAACAAGTTGCTGCCGAAGAGGTTGCCGACCGCCATGTCGATCGCCCCGAGGCGCAGCGCGGCCACGGTCACGACGAGTTCCGGCAGCGATGTTACAAAGGCGACAAACAGGGTGCCGACGAAGCTCTGGTGCCATTCCATCTGCAGCGCAAGTTCCTTGGCAACGAAAGGTAACCAGATCCCGGCGACGAATACCACCACTGCGGCCAGGCTGTATCTGACCACCGCACCGCGTAGACCGAGCTGCGGGTAGCGATCGGGTTCCGCGTCTGCGAACTCCTTCACCTCCGAGGTCTCGTAGCGAAACACCGTGCGCATCGACACCGCGTAGAGCAGCAGGATGGC
>JAHEIA010000332.1 GCA_024639625.1 Chromatiales bacterium | reverse complement strand
GGCATAGCCGGATTCGGCAAGTCCGGGCGGGTGCATTCCTCCACCCTGCTGGACCTCTCCCTGGATATGCCGCTGGTGATCGAGTTCTTCGATGTGCCCGAAAAGGTGGAGCGGGTCCTGCAGCATCTCGAGGCGGAATTGGAGCCGGGTCACATCCTGACCTGGACCGCAAACATCAATCAGGGTGAATAAGACATGCTGGACCCCCGACTTTTGCGCAATGAGCTGGAATCCACGGCGGAGCAGTTGGCGCGCCGCGGGTTCGTCCTGGACGTGGCCAGGCTCGCCGAGCTGGAGACACGCCGCAAGCAGCTCCAGGTGGATCTGCAGGAGCTGCAGAATCAACGCAACAGCCGTTCCAAGGAGATCGGCAAGGCCAAGGCGGCCGGCCAGGACATCCAGCCCCTGCTCGAGGAGGTCGCCGACCTCGGGGACCGACTCAAACAGGCGCAGGAAGATCTGAGCTCGGTGCAACAGGAGCTCAGCCAGATCAGCCTGGGGGTTCCCAATCTGCCCCAGGCGGACGTGCCGCAGGGAGAAGACGAAAGTGACAATCGGGAAGAAAGGCGCTGGGGAGATCCGCCCGAGTTCGCCTTCGCGCCGAAGGATCACGTGGATCTGGGCAGTGCCCCGGGCTGGATGGATTTCGAGGCCGCCGCGAAGCTCACCGGCTCGCGCTTCGTGGTGCTCTCCGGGCCCCTGGCGCGCATGCACCGGGCATTGATTCAGTTCATGCTGGACATGCATACCACCGAACACGGCTACACCGAGGCCTACGTGCCCTTCATGGTCAATGCCGACAGCCTGTACGGCACCGGTCAGTTGCCGAAGTTCGGCGCCGACCTGTTCGCCCTGCAGGGGGAACAAGAATACTACTTGATCCCCACGGCCGAGGTGCCGGTCACCAATCTGGTGCGCGATGTGATCGTGGACGACGCCTACATGCCGCGCAAGTGGGTGGCCCATACGCCCTGTTTCCGCAGCGAGGCCGGTTCCTACGGCAAGGACACCCGGGGCATGATCCGTCAGCACCAGTTCGAAAAGGTCGAGCTGGTGCAGGCGGTGCGGCCCGAGGACTCGGAGCAGGCGCTGGAGGACCTCACCGGGCACGCCGAGGCCGTGCTGCAGCGGTTGGGGCTGGCGTATCGGGTGGTAACCCTGTGTACCAGCGACCTCGGCTTCTCCTCCGCCAAGACCTACGACCTGGAGGTGTGGCTGCCGGGGCAGGGGCAGTACCGGGAGATCTCCTCCTGCTCCAATTTCCGGGACTTTCAGGCGCGTCGGCTCAAGGCCCGTTGGCGCAACCCGCAGACCGGCAAGCCGGAGCTGCTGCACACCCTCAATGGTTCCGGGCTCGCGGTGGGGCGCACCCTGGTGGCGGTGATGGAAAACTTCCAGCAGGCCGACGGCAGCATCCGGGTGCCCGAAGCACTGCAGCCCTATCTCGGTGGGCTCCAGGTACTCGAATGAGCGCGTCTTCCCTGGCTACTCCGCGACCGGGTTCTCCAGGCTGCCGATAACGTCGATCTCCACGCGCACCCGGTCTCCCGGGCTGAGGTAGCGGGGCGGCGTGCGGGCGAACCCCACCCCGGGGGGAGTGCCGGTCAGGATCAGGGTGCCGGGCAACAGGGTAGTGTCTCGGCTGAGCAGGTGAATCAGCCGCGCGACGGGGAAGATCATGTCGTCGGTGTGCCCATCCTGCATCAGCTCTCCGTTCAGCCAGCAGCGCAGCCCGAGCGCTTGCGGGTCCGGGATCTCCTCGGCGGTCACCAGGTGCGGCCCCAAGGGGCAGAAGCTGTCGAAGCTCTTGCCGCGCACCCACTGCCCGCCACCACCGTGTTTTTGCCAGCGTCTGGCGGATACGTCGTTGGCGCAGGTGTAGCCGAGGACGTAGGACAGCGCCTGCTCTTGCGGGATGTCGCGCGCCGCACGACCGATCACCACCGCCAGTTCCGCCTCGTAGTCGACCTCGGGTCCGTGGCTGCAGGATCGCGGGATCCGAATCGGCGCGCCGGGGTCGCTGAGTGCGCTGGTGGGTTTCATGAACAGCACCGGGTCCTCCGGCAGGGCAGCCCCGGTCTCCTCGGCGTGGGCCCGGTAGTTGAGGCCGATGCACAGGATATTGCACGGGACGATAGGGGCCAGCAAGCGGCTGATCTGCGCCCGCCTTCCGCTCGCCGTCAGGCCCTGCAACGGGTCGCCGTCGAGGATCTCGGCGCTGTGCTCATCCAGGGGGCGTCCATAGTGGACCTCGTCTTGGGGGGTGATGAAACGCAGGATTCGCATAGGGTCTTGTCGCCTCGGCAGGAATTGAAACTTCGTCGCTTTGTATGCTGCGCCGCGGCGGGCGCGGCCCTTCTAAGCATACCCCATAGCGCGGGGGATGCGACGTTACGGTCTTTGCTGCTCCGATTTCCCCGGACAAAGGTAAAATTGCGTGAACTGGGCTGTAGTGCAAAGAAAATATCCTGCACTATCTGTTTACGGGGCCCGATGCATGTGCGTTGGAGAGGCCGCGAACAGTCGCCGAGAAGGCGCGGCATGAACGCAATTGATCTGAAGAAGCTAGACGACTATGATCTCGCCCGCAAGCCGGTCGAGGTCGCCGACCGGGTCTGGTGGGTGGGGCATATTCAGGAGAACGACCCCTTCCAGTGCCACGTGTATCTGTTGGAGCAGGGCGATCAGTCGATCCTCTTCGATCCCGGATCCAAGCTTACCTTCGAGCACACTCTGCGCAAGATCGAACAGGTCATCCCGTTCTCGAAGATTCGCCATTTCGTCTGCCACCATCAAGACCCGGACATCGCTGGTGCGCTCCCGTTCGTCGATCAGTTGGTCGATCGCCCCGACGCTGCGGTGATTACCCACGGGCGGGCCTATGAGCTGCTCAAGCACTACGCCCTCAAGATGCCGTTCTGGCTGATCGACGAAAACGACTGGCAGCTCGCGCTAGAGGACCGTTTGCTGCGCTTCGTGTTTACCCCCTACGCGCATTTTCCGGGGGCCTTCTGTACTTTCGATACCCGAAGCAGGGCTCTTTTCTCCAGCGACCTGTTCGGCGGCTTTACCGACGAGTTCTCGCTGATCGCCCAGGACGAAGGCTATTTCGAGGCCCTGCGCCCGTTTCACGAGCACTATATCCCGAGCCGGGAGATCCTTAATTACGCCCTGGCGCAGCTCGAGCAGCACCCGGTGCGGATCATCCTGCCGCAGCACGGATCCATCATCCCGGAGCACCTGGTCGAATTCATGTCCGCCAAGCTCAAGGAGCTGGAATGCGGCCTCTACCTGATGACCGGCAAGCACAGCGACATCCGCAAGCTGTCACGCTTCAACCAGGCGCTGCGTGACATCACGCAGACCATGGTGCAGTGCCGGGAATTCGACGAGATCGCCGAACGATTGTTGGGCATCGCCCAGCGTATGCTGCCCGCACGGGCGATCGAATTCTTCAGCCTTACCGACGAGGGGACGGTGCTGCACTTTGCGCCGAGCAACCGCTACCGCGGCGCGCTGGGCGAGGCCCCCGTCCCGGTGGCCGAGGTGATCGGCATCGATCGCAAGACCTGGAGCGAGCGCGGATCCGGTGATTTCCAGCAACTCGAAATGCCGGGTGACGATGGCGCCGGGGCGCAACCCTGCATCCTGCTTCCGCTGTTCGCGGCGGCTCCCGGCACGGCGCAGAGCGCGGCCTTGATCCGGCTCTCCCAGCCGATCCAGGCGGGAGGCGAAGAGACGCAGATGATCGAGCAAATGGAGATCGCCTTGCAGGTGGCGGTGGAACGGGAGACCATCTACCGCACACTGGATCTTGAGCGCGAGCGCGTCTACGAACGTTCGATCCGCGATCCCCTGACCGGCTTGTTCACCCGGATGTACATGCAGGACACCGTGCAGCGGTTGAGCGCCATCCACGACCGGGACGAGAGCGCCGTGGTCGCATTGGCGATGCTCGACATCGATCATTTCAAGCGCATCAACGACACCTACGGCCACATTCAGGGCGACCTGGTCCTGCGGCGGGTGGCCGAGACGCTGCAGAGCAACGTGCGGGCGGGCGACCTCGCCGTCCGGCTCGGCGGCGAGGAGTTCGGCCTGTTCATGGTCGGCGACTCTGCGCGGCACATCGAGCAATTCGCGCAGCGCCTGCGGGAGCATGTCGCGGCCCTGATGTTTGCCGGTCCGTTGCAGAAGGTCCGCGTCACGGTCAGCATCGGTGTGGCGCTGCGGCGCGCGGGAGAAGGCCTGACCGAATTCATGCAGCGGGCCGACCGGGCCCTCTACGAGGCCAAGAAC
>JAHEIA010000331.1 GCA_024639625.1 Chromatiales bacterium | reverse complement strand
CGTGACCTCCGCGGTGGTCGAATTCGCCTAGTAGGGATCTTCAGTGTACCCTTATCGCTTCTCGCCAGGGGCTCAGTGATGTGGCGGACAAATTTGCTTTTGGCCTTTCTCCGACCTTGGACAAGAGAGATACGTGGTTTCGGCTAACCAACCCTTGATGTAGTTTCCCAGTAGTTTCTTAACTCTAATCTTTGTGGGAGAACCACCCGATGCAGTTAGACAACACCTTGTTTCGGAAGCTGCTGTCGAAAGATCTGATGGACGTCCTGCTCCGCCTGGGCCTGATCGCCGTTCTGGCGATCATGTGCCTGCGTATAGTTTCGCCGTTCGTAGGATTAATTCTCTGGGCGCTGATTCTTGCGGTCGCGCTCTATCCGCTGCATCAGCGACTCGCGAAACGGCTCAACGGCCGGCAAGGCCGAGCCGCAACCCTCATCGTGCTGGTCGGAATATTATTGATCGGGGTTCCAAGCGCGATGCTCGGCAGCTCCTTTGCAGGCCATGTTTCTGACGTCTATGCTGCTTTCGAGAACAATGAAATCACCATCAAGCAACCGGACCCCGCCGTGGCCGAATGGCCCGTCGTCGGCAAAAAGATATACCAGGTCTGGGGCGCAGCCGCGCGTGATCTGCCCGGGCTGCTGAAGAATATGCAGCCGCAGCTCGAAAAGCTCGCCAAGTTCTTGCTATCGGGCGCGGCGAGTACGGCGGGCGGAATACTTAGTTTCTTAGGCTCGCTGATCATCGCCGGCATTATGATGGCCTACGGCCAATCAGGCAGCCTGGCCATGAGGCGAGTCACCAGCCGCCTGACGGGGCCGGAAAAGGGGCCCCGCCTGCACAAACTCTCGACCGCGACCATCCGCTCCGTGGCCACGGGGGTGATCGGTGTCGCAATTATCCAGGCCTTGTTACTAGGGGTCGGTTTTATCTGGGCGGGCATCCCTGGAGCCGGTGTACTGGCCTTTATCGTCTTGCTTTTCGGCATTGCCCAGTTGCCTGCAGCCGTTGTTTCAATACCCGCGATCGCATACCTCTGGTGGACCGGTGACTCCACCATGACCAATGTATTCTTCACCGTCTATCTGTTGGTCGCCGGCATGGCCGATAACGTGCTCAAGCCGCTCCTGCTCGGCCGCGGCGTGGAGGCACCGATGCCGATCATTCTGCTTGGCGCCCTGGGCGGCATGGTAACCGGCGGCATTATCGGTCTGTTCTTGGGCGCCGTAGTGTTGGCCGTCGGCTATCAGATTTTCATGGAATGGGTTGCCGAGGGGGATAGCGCGTTTAACCAACAAGCCGAGACCGAAGCCACGGTAGCACCTCTGCCCAAAGAGTGAGCTGTATGGCGCAAAGGCTTCCCGGCTACCTGCTGCCCCGTTGTGTACTGCTCTGCGGGGTATTCGCCCTGAGCGCCTGTACCACCTTGGGACCCGATTACCAGGAGCCCGAAGTCGCCTGGCTGCAGGACTGGCAGCCGTCCCTGTACGGCATGCGGGAAGGAAAGACCGAGACCGATCTGCGCTTCTGGTGGCGATTGTTCGACGATCCCGCATTGAACAAGCTCATCGAATCGGCCAAACAGGAAAACCTTTCACTGCGTATCGCCGGGCTGCGGATCCTGGAGAGCCGGGCCCTGCTGGGCATCGCGGGCAGCGGCCTGTATCCGCAAGTGCAGCAGGCGAGCGGGGCGGTCAGCTATGTGAATACTCGGCAGCACGGCGGCGCTTTGGGCGACGACAGCCAGAGCCTGGTCAGCTACCAGGCCGGCTTCAATCTAGCCTGGGAACTGGATTTCTGGGGACGCTTTCGACGCGGCATCGAGTCTGCCGACGCCTCCTTCTTCGCCTCAATCGCCAATCAGCAGGATGTCCAGGTCCTGCTCAGCGCCCAGGTAGCGGACCTGTATTACGCCTACCGCACGACGGAGTTGCGTATCGCTATTGCCCGCGAGAACGCAGCAATCCAGAAGCGTAGCTACGAAATCACCGAACGGATCTACAATAGCGGCGAGGGCTCCGAACTGGACCTGCAGCAGGCCAAGACCCAGTACCTGGCCACCCTTTCCACGATCCCGGATCTCGAAATCACCCGCACCACGATCCGTAATGCGCTTTGCGCTTTGTTGGGCCGCCCCCCGGGAGACTTGCCGGAACTCGCTGGCGCGGTGGACGGGCTGCCTAGAGTTGATTCAACCGGCATCCAGGACATCCCGGCCCGTTTGCTGCTGCGCCGACCCGACATACGTGCCGCCGCCTGGCAAGTGGCCGCCCAATCGGCGCAAATCGGCATCGCCGAGGCCGACTTCTATCCGGCGATTTCACTATTAGGCAACATCGGGTGGTCGGGGAGCACCCTGAGCGGCAGCCCATATACCGGTAGCCTGGCCGTCGGCCCAGCGCTGCGCTGGAATATCTTCGACTACGGCCGCATTGCGAATAACGTGCGTCTGCAGGACGCGCGCCTGCAGCAGTTGATCGAGGCCTACCAGGACAGCGTGCTGCAGGCCGCGCGGGAAATCGACGATGCGGCAATCAGCGTAGTCAAGACCAGGGAGCAAGAGGCCGTGCTAACCGAATCCGTGCGAGCCGCGCAACGTTCCTTGGAGCTTGCCAACAAGCGCTATCAAGAAGGCTACGCCGATTTCCAGCGGGTCCTGGACGCGCAGCGATCGGTATTTTCGCAAGCCGAGCGCCAACTCATTACCCAAGGGAATCACGTCAGCGCGGTCATCGGTCTGTACCGGGCCATGGGCGGCGGATGGCTGGCCACGCCGGTTGAGCAGTTGATTCCTGACAACGTTCGCAACACCATGCAAGAGCGCACCAACTGGGGCAACCTCCTCACAGCGCCCTTGCCGGACAACCAAGCCGCCCCACCACCAGCCTCCGAGACTTCGCAGCATGAGTGAGCAAGAACCACCAGCCGGCCCAGAAAGCGAAAGCCCAGACAAAGAAACCCCGGTGCAAGACAGCGCGGCTGCATCCGTGAAAAAGGGACACTGTTTATTGTGCTGGTGATCCTGCTCAGTCTGATCTGGTACCTGTTGGCCGACCGCTTCACCCCGTACACCAGTCAGGCGCGGGTGCAAGGCTTTGTGGTGGGAGTGGCCCCTAAGGTCGCAGGCCTGGTTACACAGGTATGGGTCGAGAACAATCAGGAAGTGGTCGCGGATCAACCCCTGTTCCAGATCGATCCATCCCAGTACGAGATTGCCCTGGAACGGGCCCAGTCCGATCTGGAGAATGCCGGCCGCCAGGTCGAAGCCGGCAGCGCCGGGGTGGAATCGGCCCGCGCGAACCTGCGCGCAGCTCTGGCCAATCGACTGAAGGCGGAAAAGGATGCCGGGCGCCTGCAGCGGCTGCACCGCGAGGACCCGGGGACCATCTCCGTGCGCCGGCTGGAGGTTGCACAGGCCTCGTTGGATCAGGCGCGGGCAAAAGTGGACGCGGCCGAGGCCGAGATCCAGCGGGCCATCGAGCAGATGGGGGGCGACGAGGAGGACAACTCCATACTAAAGACGGCACTGAGCTCGGTCGATAAAGCAGAGCTGGACCTTGCGAACACTGTCGTCACAGCGCCGTCCCGCGGGGTGATCGCGGATTTGCGGGCCGATGTGGGCCAGTTTGCCGGAACCGGCAGCCCGGTAATGACCTTGATCGCCATTCACGACGTGTGGATCAACGCCGAATTCACCGAAAACAACCTCGGCCACCTGCACGTCGGCAACCCAGTGGAGATCGTGTTCGACGCGCTGCCCGGCCAAGTGTTTCCAGGCGAGGTGCGAAGCATCGGCCTGGGGGTCAGCGCCGGCCAGGCGCCCGCCCCCGGCACCTTGCCGACGATTCAGAACAATCGGGACTGGCTGCGCCAGTCACAGCGCTTTCCGGTGATGATCGGCTTCGATCCAGCCCAGCACGAACGGCTGCGCAATCAGTTGCGCGTCGGCGGCCAGGCATCGGTCATCGCCTACAGCGAGGGGCATTGGCTGCTCGGGCTTTTGGGGAAGGGCTACATTCGCCTGATCAGCTGGCTCTCCTATGCCTATTGACGGCGGGCCGGCCTGACATGCACATCCAGGCAAGGCGCATTTTCCGCTTGAGCCTGACGACGGCCCTGTCGCTGGCCGGCGCCTACGCCCTGCAAATGCCGCTGCCGTTTCTCGCCCCACTGTTTGCGCTGATGCTCACCGCCACCCCGGCGCCGCCCATGGGCTTCAGGAGCCTGCTCGGGCTGATCCTAGTGGTGCTGATCACCCTGGGCGTTGGTCTGCTGCTGATCCCGCTGCTCATCAATTATCCGG
>JAHEIA010000330.1 GCA_024639625.1 Chromatiales bacterium | reverse complement strand
AGGAAAGGCATAGAGCCCCGTTATATCCGCTCCGCTTCGGCCGATTCCGTCGATGGTCAGGCCCTTGTCTTGATTGAACAACGTGCAGCGGGTCGACGCATATATCGCTGCTTCCCGATGATACCGCGACACTGGTCACGATCAGATCACCCTGCCCCGTGTTGGCATTTTGGCTATCCTGAGATACTGAGATCCAAGACTTTCAGCCCCTTCCTTGTGGTAAATTTCGCGCTTGCTTTTACGGGACCGGCCCGAATACGCATTTCACGAACCAGACTCGGTCAGAAAATGCTTATCATTGACGCAGAAGTACCGCAGGCGCTTTCGGCGGCAACCGACTGGCAGATATCCTCGATAAGACGAGACAGGCAGCGCGTAGAAGGGATCAAACCGTCCCATTTCGTCGCCGTGGCAACCAGCGGGAGCCTGATCCGGGGACAGCGATAGTCCTGTAAGAAACCTTGCCCCGGTACCGTCAGGTGGCTCGATAACACGGATGCTCTGTGGCGGTTCCAACATCGGTTACGCGATCAAGCGCTGCTGGCAAAGCACCTGACCCCGATTATAGAAACGATGAAAGATCAAGCAGCCGAGCCGAAAGAACCAAGGACCGAGCAGCTTCTGCGGCGGCTGGCAGCGGTTGGGAAAAGATCGGCCAGCGCCGAAATCGAGCAATTGCTGTGGGATTGCGCCGACGCACTGCGCCGGGAAACGGACAAGTCGCAGCGCATCCTCGATTCGGTGGATACCGTCGTTGTGGGTCTCGATCGACAGGGCCGCATTACCCTGGTCAACCAGCGTCTTTGTGAGCTCTTGGGCTACCAGGAAAGAGAACTCCTGGGCCGCTCCTGGTTTTCGCGCTTCCTGCCGCAACCGGAGGGGATGGACATCGTCTACCCGGTGTTCCAACGCATCATGGCGGGCCGACTTGCGGTTGCGGATTATTTCGAGAACGAGATTCGCACTCGGTCGGGCAAACGGCGCATGATCGCCTGGCGAAACAGCTATTTTCGCGACGAGAGAGGCGCCATCATCGGCACCTTGAGCGCCGGAGACGATATCACCGAGCGCCGGTCCGCCGAGTTGGCGTTGCGCGAGAGCGAGGAGCGCTTCCGTGCGATTTTTGACCACTCCGTGATCGGCATCGTCATGACGGATACCGCCGGGCGCCTGCTTGTCACCAATGGATTCTTCCAGGCCATGCTAGGCTACTCTGCCCAGGAACTGTCCGGAAAGCTTTTCACCGAGTTCACCCACCCGGAGGATGCGGTCGCCGACCTGGCCATGCAGCAACAGGTGGTAGCGGGCAAAAGGAGCCACTACAGGATAGAAAAGCGCTATGTCCACAAGAGTGGACAGACCATCTGGGCCCACCGACACGTATCGCCAATCCACGACGCCGATGGCAAAGTGAAATTCATAATTGCTGTCGTCGAAGATGTATCGAAACGAAAACTAGCGGAAGAGAGAACGAAGAAGCTACTTGTCGAGAATCGCAGACTCACCCAGCGCCTGTTCCAGGTGCAGGAGGAGGAACGAAAGCGCATCTCCCGCGAGTTGCATGACGAACTCGGGCAATGGCTCTCCGCTGTGCAGGCCAACGCACAGTCGATGATCGGGGCGGAGGTGGAAAACCCGGAGAAGACAAGGGAGAGCGCCCGCGCGATTATTGAGTGCGTAGCCGAGGCCCAACGAGGCGTCCGCCATATGGTCAGCCACCTGCGTCCGGCGTTGCTCGACGAGTTGGGCCTCGAAGACAGTGTGCATGAGTTGGTTGCACAATTTAGAAACTATCATCCGGAGCTCGAATGCCGGCTTTCGATCCCTCAGCCGCTTGGCGACCTCGGACCTAGCATCCCGATTACGGCCTATCGCGTCATCCAAGAGGCCCTCACCAACGTATTCCGTTACGCCAACGCCCGACACGTCGATATCGAGTTGGCCCGTAGGTGCGAGACGGGAACAGATCAAGAAACGCTGCGACTCTCGATCCAGGACGACGGTTGCGGTATGCCGGAAGGGGCAAGCTACAGCGGGTTGGGACTATTGGGGATGCGCGAACGGGTGGTGGCCTCGGGGGGCGTCTATCAGCTATATGGTGCCAAGGGTGCAGGCGTGCGCATCGATGTAGACCTGCCGATCCCCCGGCAACCGGAGGAGGAACTGTCCGAGTGAACAATCCGGGGACGATCAACGTGCTCCTAGTGGACGATCACCCAGTGGTGCGGGATGGCTATCGAAGACTCCTGGAGACCACCTCTGAAATTCGGGTACAAGCGGAAGCAGGGACCGGCGAAGAGGCCTATAGGCTCTATTTCGAGACCAAACCGGACGTATTGATCCTAGACCTGAGTCTTCCTGGGAGCAGCGGCCTGGAAACCCTGCGCCGGATTCGGTGCAAGGATCCGGATGCCCGTGTTCTGGTGTTCAGCATGCACGACAGCCCTCTTATGGTGACTCGGGCCATGGAGGCGGGCGCTGCCGGATATTTGACCAAGGCCAGCGCTGCCTCACAGATGGTCGAAGCCGTGCGCGAGGTGGCCCAAGGCAGGAGTTTTCTCACGCCAGACCTGCTGCCGGGACTGATGGCTGCAAAGGACCGGCAGCCCGATCCGTTGCGGGCGCTGACGCCACGGGAGTTTCAAGTCTTCGTGCGCCTGGCGCAGGGACAAGCGGTTTCCGAGATCGCCCGGACGTTGAACATCAGCCGCAAGACCGTTGGAGTACACCAGACCAATATCATGCACAAACTTGCACTGAGGAATACCTCGGAGCTAACCCGCCTCGCGATCCGCTGCGGGGCAATCCAAGCCTGAGACATCCGCCAAAGCCGGCAATAAGGAATTTTCTTAGAGAAATCTAGGGCACCAGCCCAATTCACAACGGCTCGCGACGGAAGCAAACTAAAGCGAGTCCGTGCTGCAAGCGACCTCTTTCGCGCTGGGAACCAGTCACGGAGGAGGGAAATCTACTGTGAAAACATACCTGCGATACGGTCGTGACTGATCCGATGCACGTCAACATCTACCAGGGAGATGCCCTGATAGGCTGTTCCACGGCTCGTTATCTGAGCCTGTGGGGGATGGTACTGGTGGAGGGGCCCGTGCACTTTCCACCGCGAACGCGTTTGAACATTGAAATCTCTTTGTCCGAAGGCAAAACGAACTGGCGCTGTCGCGTTCCCGCAATCGTTGCCCGATATTCCCGCATGGGTATCGGGCTCGTATTTGAGAACCCAAACCCGGATATCCAAGCGACACTGCGCTCGATCATCTTTCGCAGCTGGAAGCAAATGCGCAACACCGGGAAGTGCAACCCGGTGCTCGGTCCTTCGGCGATCGCTTGGCCCGCTTCCTTCACGCCGGTAGAGCCGGGAACGCGAAAGGCAGTGCGGAATGAAGTGGCTTGATGCACCGAAGATAGGAGATTTTGGCGACGGCTGCAGGTAAAGCGAGCAGTTTTCAGCAGAGGAGCAAAAGGAACGTTGCAACTCGCTGGGGCCCCGAGGAGGGATCCGGGGTAAGAGGGAGAGCAGGCGGCGTGTGCCGGGAAGGGACTCGGTCGACACACACCAGGGACGAGCCGCCTGCTGCTTCCCGCAAAGCTGAGGGGGCAAGACCTTGGTCCTGTGCCAAGTCTTTTGCAGAACTCAGACCCAACTTGCCACAGGGATGTCGCGCAGAATAGCGATTGCAAGCGGATGACTCCGCACGTCGATACGGCGTGCGTGTAGAGGGAAGCTCCAGGGAAGAGGCGCCATGGATCGATCCGTCGACAGGCACCAAAGAGGGAGGAAAGGCAGGGCGCAGAGGCTCACGGTGCTCCTGGGCGTCTGCGCCCTCCTTGTAGGCCTGTCCGGACTTCTCTCCTATCGATTGTTCGAGGATGACACCGCGCGGTCGGTCGCGCCGGACCATAGCGCGTCTACGGAGCCCGGGGCGCTCGATCAAGGCTTGCTCCACACCCCCTCGCCGGGGCTCCTCGAAAGCAAACGCGTCGAAGGATCAATAGATCCGGCAGGCCCCTATTATCCGGACGCCATACACGGGCCCGGAGAGCCCCGCCGAAGGCGGGAGAGGCGAGCGTCGGATACGGCCACAAGTGCCGAGCAGGACGAAACGAGCGGCATCTCGGGTAGCAGCGAGGCCGCCACCGAAGAGCCGGTGGACGACGAGGCGACGCTTTCGATCGCCGGCTGGGTGCAAGACGACGACGGCAAGCCGGTGGCGGGAATCCAGCTGGTGGCTGCAGCCCGACAACTGTTCGCAGCCCTGGGGGACGGAACGTCCAGCAGCGGCCAGAGTAGGC
>JAHEIA010000329.1 GCA_024639625.1 Chromatiales bacterium | reverse complement strand
TTGCTTACTCCGCTGCCGTTTGACGAACCCATCGAGTTCACCTACTGGGAGTTGTGGCACGACGAGGGGGCTCGCGCCCGCCATGGAGCCGCAATGGCGAGCCCCAACCATACCTGGTGGGAGGGGATCTACGTGGTTGCAAGCAAGTTCTACGGGCGCTTTCTGCCTCAAGTACGCAACATCGCAGGCGACCAGGCGGAAAATGTTCTCGCGGCCCACGTCACAGGATCGGACGCCCACGCCTGGCTAGCCGATCCGGATCAGCGCATCCCGATTCTCGGCGACTTTGCGGGTAAAACCGCCGATGAATAGGTTGCGGCTACCCCTGTTCCTCACCCGCCATGTACTGTTCGCATTGATCGCCGGCGGCGTGGGCGGCATCGTGTTCCTGCTGTTCCTAATCGAGTTCGACCACTTCACCAGCAGCAACCAATTCTGCACTACCTGCCACTCGATGGAGATCGCCGCCGAGACCTACCGCAGGTCCGTGCATTACAACTCGCCCTCCGGGGTGCGCGCCGAATGCGGCGATTGTCATGTCTCAGAGGGCGTTTTCGCAGCCACCTGGGATCATATTCTGGGTACCAAGGACCTCTTCAAACAGATTTTCGGGCCCGACTACGACGACCCTGTGATCAACGCCCTGCATCTGCCGGAAGCCGCGTTCTCGGCTCGCCGTTGGCTGCAATCGCGAGACTCCGCACCGTGCCGGCGCTGTCACCAGCTCGAGGCCATTCAAGGGATTCGGCCGGACACGGCCGAGATTCATCAGGAAGATGCCAAGGGCAAGACCTGCGTCGACTGCCACTACAACCTGGTCCATCGCAAGGTGCCGCATGAAAAGACCTTCAAGCGCACGGCGTGGAATCAAATGATTGAAGAGGAGTTCGGCTTGAACCCGGGGACGGCGGAACGCCTATTGGCGGACTGAGCTCCGCAGCTCAGCGATCGCACTGATCGAGTTTCTTTTTCGATCCTGGAAGAACGGTTGCGATGAAGGTGCTGATGAGGATCACGGGGGCGAGCAGAAGCGTCACGATTCCGAGGACGTTGGCAATCAGCGGCAGGTAGGCGACGTCCGGGAGCAAGCGCGAGGCAGCAAAGATTAGGACCGCACCGGTGAGCAGAAAGCTCGCGGATACAATCACTCCTTCGCGCATGGTGTCGCAGCTAAGAAATTTCATCCACCACCTCCCCTGGGTTGGTTGCTCGTCCGTCCCGCCTTGGGGGCCTGCCGCTCTCGACGCGAGACCGATGGAAATAGTAGCACGGATCATGCGCACGACTCGCGCCGACGGGCAGGCGAGTAGGTTTGGTTGCGGGCTATCGATTCAGTGCCTGCATTCCTCCAGGCGCCTTCGAGAACCCGGCAATAGCGCCAGGACCCCCAGCAGCAGCAAAACCAGCGGACTCGAGAGCGACATGAGGAGCCCGGTATGGCTGAGAAAGGCGACCGGAACGACAGGAAAGCGGGCCGCAACAACGAGCAATATGCCAGCCAATAGACTCAGACCGGAGAGGAGGATCCCGAAACGCAACCACGTGCAATTGATCATCGGCTCTACCTGCTCAGACGATGGAATATCAATATATTAAAAGATTCTGATATTTAAATCAATGATTCCCACATTAAACAAATCAGCACGCTCTTTTGTCACGTCTCGGTCACAATAGCCGGGTATGCTTCGCCGTGGTTGCCTTACCTCTGAAATTCGTTACGGGAGCCCTCCGGGAGACGTGTTTTGCACTGCGCTTTTGTGCACGCGGTGAACCGGTGACGATTGGCTAAGTGTACCCTTCCTTCAGAAAGCATCTTGATAAGAAACAGGAGTCTGCACCGATGATTGAGCGGGCTGCGGTTCGTGCATTGTTACCCACCCTCGTCTTTTTTGGTCTCGTCTGGCCGGTGTGGTCGGCAGAAACCACACAGAGCGACGAATCTACTGCGGATCACTCGAAATTCGAGGCCCTGCAGCAGGAGTTCGCCAGCGGACCCGAGGTCACCAAGGCCTGCCTTACCTGCCATACCGAGGCATCGAAGCAACTGCACAAGACCACCCACTGGACCTGGGCCTTCGACAACCCGGTAAACGGGCAGGAACTCGGCAAGAAGAACGTAATCAACAACTTCTGCGTGGCCACCGCCACCAATTGGCCACGCTGCACCAGCTGCCACATCGGCTACGGTTGGAAGGACGACAGTTTCGACCTGACTTCCGAAGAAGCGGTGGACTGCCTGGTCTGCCACGACACAACCGGCAGCTATAAAAAATACCCCACCGGCGCGGGACACCCTGCGTATGAGGACAAGACCTTCCCGCCGAACAATCCGAAGGGCAAGATGTTCAAGAAGGTCGACCTGAAGAAGGTCGCGCAAAGTGTGGGTAAGACCAGCCGGGCTACCTGCGGCGCCTGCCATTTCTACGGCGGCGGAGGCGACGGGGTGAAGCATGGCCATCTGGATTCTTCGATGAAGAACCCGGACAAGAACCTGGACGTCCACATGGACAAGGATGGTCTGAATTTCACTTGCACCACCTGTCACACCACCGGCAGCCACGAGGTGGCAGGAAGCCGCTACCTTACCAAGGCGGTGGATCGGCGCGGCATCGTGATCCCGGGCCGTTCCGACGTGCGCGCCAGTTGCGAGTCCTGTCACGGAATGGCTCCGCACGAGAGCGACGACAAACTCAACGATCACACCGACAAGGTGGCCTGCGAGAGCTGCCATATCCCGCAGTTTGCCCGAGGCGGCCGCAAGACCAAGATGTGGTGGGACTGGTCCACTGCGGGCAAGAAGAACGCGAAAGGAAAGCCGCTGGTGACAAAGGACGCCGACGGGTACGACGTCTACCACGGCAAGAAGGGCGACTTCGTCTGGGAAGAGAACGTAGTACCCGAGTACTACTGGTTCGATGGCAATATGCGCTACACGTTGCTTGGCGAGACCATCGACGACACCAGCGTGGTGCAGATCAACAGTTTTGGTGGCGGCCCGGATGACGCGAACTCCCGTATCTGGCCGTTCAAGGTGATGCGCGGCAAGCAACCCTACGATAAGGTCGAGAAGATCCTTGCCATACCGCATCTGTTCGGCAAGGACGAGGCTGCCTTCTGGAAGAGCTTCGATTGGGACAAGGCGCTCGAGGCGGGCCTGATGGCGCGCGGTGTAAAATACAGCGGGCAGCACGGATTCGTGGAAACCGAGTATTATTGGCCGGTCACACACATGGTCGCCCCCAAGGATCAGTCCGTAGCCTGCAACGAGTGTCATTCGAACAACGGGCGGCTGGAAAATCTCCGCGGCTTCTACCTGCCGGGTCGCGACGAATTCCCCTTGATCAGCCGCATCGGCTGGTGGCTCGTATTGTTGACGCTGCTCGGAGTGCTCGGGCACGCGTTGATCCGCATTTTCTTCTGGATTCGCGAGAGGTAAAACAAGATGTCGCGTGAACTGGTATTTTCACGATTCGAGCGCTTCTGGCACTGGGCTCAAGCGCTGTTGGTGATTTTCATGATGCTCACCGGGTTCGAGGTGCACGGGAGCTACACCCTGCTCGGTTACGAGCAGGCTTCCGATCTGCACCGGACCTTGGCGTGGGTGTTGATCGGGCTCTGGATACTGGCGATCTTCTGGCACTTCACGACTGGGGAGTGGCGGCAGTACCTACCCACCACCCAGAACCTGATGGCGGTAGTGAAGTACTATACGGTTGGTATCTTCCACGCCGGGGTCGAGCATCCGTTCAAGAAGACACGCCGCGCCAAGCACAACCCGCTGCAGCGCCTCGCCTACCTGTTCCTCAAGCTGGCGATCAATCCGCTGCTTTGGATCACCGGCCTGCTCTATCTGTTCTACAACGATTGGCCGGCCCTGGGACTGGGTGGTTTGAGTCTGGGACCGGTGGCTGGGATCCATCTTGTGGGAGCCTATGCCATGCTGGTCTTCGTCATCGCCCACGTCTACATGTCGGCATTCACCGCGCACCCCGCATTCGCCTATCTGAAAGGCATGATCACGGGCTACGAGGAGGTGGAAGACTAGCAGAAGCGCACCGAGCCGGGTGCCCCGTGACCCGGCTCGGTTTCACCACATCGCCTGGTTGTTCAACAGGCCCGCCACTTGCCGCATCCCCTCCACCCCGCGCTCGCGCATCAGCTGCAACGGCGTCTTCTGTCCAAAGCCTACTCCGCGGGTAGTGACCCACAGGTTTGCGGACAATTCGCTGTGCGGGAACAGCTTGTGCAGTCCGTTCTCGATCTCCAGGAGCAGGGCGACTCGGGTGAACACCGCTGGATCGTCGGGCAGCGGTTCGCCGAGCCGGTAGCGAT
>JAHEIA010000328.1 GCA_024639625.1 Chromatiales bacterium | reverse complement strand
GGCCTGACCCGGCAGCACGTGCTCGAAACGATCGACCGCGGCACGGATTTGTGCGCGGATGTCACGGGGTGTGTGCACTGATTCGGTCATTGCAGGATCATCGTCGGGCGAGCCGCGCCCCAACGCGCGCAGTTCGCGCCACGAGCCGACGAATCCATCATGTTCCCGAGAACACACCACTGAAGCGAACCACGGAGGCGGTCATCAGGTCCAGAGCCCCGGCCGGGAATAGCCCCAGCAGGACGATCCCCGCGGTGAGCACGCCGGCCGCCAGCAACTCCGTAGGCCGCAGGTCCTGCACGTCCTTCATCTCCGGGCGCACCGGCCCGGTAAACAATCGACCCACGGTGCGGATCGCGTAGGCGGCGCTGATCATCACTCCCAGGCTCAACAGTACGACCACCCAGCCCCAGGCCTCGAATCCTCCGATGAGCGCGTGCAACTCGGCGATGAAGCCGGCGGTTCCCGGCAGCCCGACGGCGGCCACGAAGGCCAATACCGTAAAGAAGGCAAAGCGTGGCGTCGAACGCACCAGGGAACTGTAGTAACCAATCTCCCGGGTGTGGGTGCGCTCGTAGAGCAGGCCGATGAGCAAAAAGAGCGCGCCCGCCACCAAACCGTGGGCGACCATCTGCATCACCGCGCCGGTGATTCCGGCCATGTTGAGGGCCGCAATCCCTAGCAGCACCACTCCCATGTGGCTCACCGAGGAGTAGGCCACCATGGCCTTGAGATCGGTCTGCCGCCAGGCCAGCAGGCCACCGTAGATCAGGCTGATCAGGGCCACGGAGGCCAACAGCCCTTGCAGAGCGACGACCGCGCCCGGCAACATTTGGGCCGCGCGGATCAGGCCGTAGGAGCCCATCTTCAAAAGGACACCGGAGAGCAGGATGGAAATCGGGCTCGGCGCCTCCACGTGCGCCAGCGGCAGCCAACCGTGGATGGGAAAAATAGGCATCTTCACACCGAAGCCGACAAGAAAACCGAGGAAGATCAAGATCTGCGTCTGTTCGCTCAACAGCGGCCCGCCGACTGCCAGATCCGCCATGCGGAAGGAATGACCGGCCACCGAATCGAACAGCACCAGCAGGGCGATCAGCATGAAGACCGATCCACCCATGGTGTAGAGAACGAAATTCAGCGCCGCGCCGTGGCGATTCTTGCCGCCCCAACGGTCGATGAGGAAGAACAGGGGGATCAGGGTCAATTCCCAGAAGACGTAGAACAGAGACCAGTCCTGGGCCATGAACACCCCGAGCATGGCCGACTCCAGTATTAGCACCAACAGGTAGTAGCCCTTCACCCGCTCGCGGATACCCCGCGAGGCCAGCAAAGCGACCAGGCTAAGCAGCGTTGCCAGCAGCACCATGGGAAAAGAGAATCCGTCGAGGCCCAAGGCGAACGAAGTACCCAGGCGACGATTCCAGCCCACTACCTCCAGGTACTGTATATCCGGGGTACCGCGGTCGAAACCTGCCAACAGACTTAGGGCCAAGAGCAGGGCCAATGACGAGGCGCCGATTGCAACCACGCGTATCAGCTGAGGCCGGTTTCCTGGCGACAGGGCAATCAGCAACCCTCCAAACAACGGCAACAGCAAGAGCAATGTTAGGTGACCCATCGGTGATCCAGCCAGTTACGGTACGCGCGGGGCGAGGCCACAGCAGGTTGGTTGCGCTGTAGGTCGGGTGACCGTGTTCCCGCCCGGCAGGGGGTTCACACTACCAGAATTTCGGCACAATACGAGGCCATTCGGGTGCAGTGAAGCCGCGAAGTCTCCCGGCTACTGCCTTTCGGGGTCAGAGAACCCCCGCTGTCGAGCAGCTGCCCCTCATTGACCTCCAGGAGCCGGTTGGTGGACAGCGCGACGCCCATCTGCGCAGAGTGGAATGGCTCGCGCTCAGCCAGCAGGCTGTCTAGGCGCACCAGCAGTTGGGCGCACTGGACAGGGGGCTGTCTGCACCGTGGTCCCGCCGCTGCCGGCGCCCATGCTGGCGCCCGCAACGGCAGGAACAAACAGAGAAGACGTGGATTATCAGCCCGCTTTCACCACCAACACGGCACAGGGCGTGTCGTTGAGGATGCGCTCCGAAGTACTGCCGAGCAGCACGCGTTCCAGGCCGGTGCGGCCATGGCTCCCGGTGACGATCAGATCTGCATTTTTCTCGCGCGCCAGGCTCGCGATCACCTCCGATGGATAACCGTCCCGAACCACGCCCTCGGCGGCGATCCCTTCGCTTTTCATGTGCTCCACCACCCGTTGCACGACCTGCTCGGCGATTTCTCGGCGTTCCGGACCATGACTCGGAGTGGTTACCGAGGCCACGGTAACCCGTGTCTCACAGAACCGGCCGAGACTGGCTGCTGTGACAGCAGCGGCTTCCGCAAAGCGGGAACCGTCGGTGGCCAACACGATGTGCCGGCCCTCCACCTTGGCCTCGCGCGGCACCACTAACACGTTGCAGTGGGCGTGGCCGATTACGTGGGCGGTAGCATGGCCCAGCATCATGCGGGCCAGGCCGCGGCGCCCTCGGCGGCCCATGATGATCACGTCCGCGTTGAGCTCTTCCGCTAGATCCACGATCTCCCGGTCGACCGACTGGCCGTGGATCAGGTGCGTCTCACAGACCACACCCGCCGCCTCGGCCTGGGCACGGATCTCTTCCAGATGGGCCCCGGCGGCCTCCATCTCCTGCTTGAGGATGGTCTCGCCCAGCCCCTCATGCTCGACGCCGGTGGCCAGCAGCGACATCACGTGCAATTGGGCGCCGCATTTGCCCGCCATGCCTATGGCCTCGCGCACCGCTGCCGTGCTGAACTCGGAACCGTCACTAGCGACCAGAAAACGCTCGAAGCGGCCCAGCGGAGAGAGTTGCGCTCCTGCCGCCACGGATGCGACCTCGACCGCCGCTGCGGGCGCGGCCTCAGCAGCCGCTGAGGGTGCTGCCTCAAGCGCCGCCGCGGCTGCCGCTTCGGCTAGCCGGTGCTCGCGCATCCCCTTGTACAAGGCCTGCAAGATCATGCCGGCGCCGAACAGCAAAGCGAAGGCGAGGATACCTTGACCGAAGCTATCGAGCGCCCACACCGTCGTTTCGCCAATGGTCGCGACGAAGCCCAGTTCGGACAGGTAGCCCGGGATGTAGAAGAACCGGCTCACCAGGACCAGCAGCATGATCGTCGCCATGACGAATTTCACCACATGGTCTTTCACATAGGTGGTGCCGATAGCGCCGATCTGGATGCCGAACAGGGAACCAGCCAAGATGATCATGGATAGGCGGATGTCCACAAAACCGTCCAGGGCGTAGAAGAAGCTGCCACCCATGCCCATTACGAAAGCAATCACCAACTCCGTGGCACTGGCGGTCAGGGCCGGCAGGCCGAGGATATACATCATGGCGGGTACCCCGATGAAGCCACCCACGGCGATGGTTGCCGCCAGCAGGCCGGTAGCAAACCCGAGCGGCGCGAGGACCAGGAAGGAGACCTTGCAGTCCATGCTCCTGAAATAGATCATGGTGCCCGGGATGTTGAGGCCGCGCACCCAGCGCACCACGGAGCTGTGCTCCTTGGGTTTCTGCTCCGACGCCGCGCCGCGCTTTTCCCGTATGCCGTCGCGCAATACGAAGCCCCCTACGATACCGAGCACCACCACGAATACGAAAGACACGTACAGGTTGGTGCCCGCGGCGCCAAAGGCCTCGCGGATGTCCACCATCACGTGCTTGCCGAACAGCACGCCAGCCTCGGCAAAGACACCCATCACCACACCGAGCTTGATGTCGACCTGCCCATACTTGTTGCGCTTGTAAGCGCCGACCAGGGCCTTGGGGAACTTGTGGGCCATGTTGCTGGCCACCGCGACTGCCGCCGGGACACCGAGGCTCATCATGGCGGGCGTCAACACGAAGGCTCCACCGGAGCCAATGAAGCCGCTGACCATGCCACCGATGAAACCCACCAGGAATAGGATCAAGGCGGTGGTGGCGGTAAGATCGATGAACTGAATGCTTTCCATATCCGTATCGCTCCGCTATTTCTTGGCCCGCAGGCCCAAGAGGTCCCAAAAGGCACCAGTGAAGGCACCGTGGACGAGCGAAAAGACCATGGCGATGGCGATGGGTATCAGGGCGTAGAGTTTGTCGCCCTGGCGAGTGGCTGCCGCGAGTTGCGGCAGGGTGTCGGAGAACAGGTACAGCAGAAGAAACAGGCCGATGCTGGCGGCGCCAAGCACTAAGGTAACGACGAAGGCACGCCGGGACGCGCCGCCGGGGGTAAGGGATGCACTCATGGGTTTACAGCTCCTGAAGATACGTTAGGCGGGAGGAGCGAGTC
>JAHEIA010000327.1 GCA_024639625.1 Chromatiales bacterium | reverse complement strand
CGGCGATCCACGGCAGGAGGTCCACCGGCACAAGGTCCATTAGGTTCATCAGAAAGACCCACACGAAGATCGTCAGCGCGAGCGGTGCGATGAGCGGATTGTTGCCGCTGAACGAACCCCGGACATTCTCGACGATAAAATCGATGACCCACTCAACGAAATTCTGCCAGCGGCCCGGAACACCGCTGCTCGCGGTGATTGCCGCTTTATAGAAGAAGTAGAGAAACAGCGCGCCCAGACCGATGGAGAAGAACATCGTATCCAGGTGAATGGCCCAGAATCCCATCTCTCTGGCCTCTTCTGCGTTGTGCGCCAGACCCCAACCGCCTTCGGGCAAGCGGCCGAAAGTGAGGTTGGTCAGGTGATGCCGGATGTATTCCGAGGAGGTCAGGGTTTCGGAGGATGCCATCTTTAGAGCTCTCTTTCGTCAGCCGACACCAAATCGGGACCCCAGCAACGGGGCAATCACCTGAATAATCACGAAGGCCGTCAGGAGGACCGGTATATTCAGCGTATCGATGGACAGGAACGCCACAGAAAACACAGCCACAATCAGTGCGACCTTCGCCATCTCCGCCCCGTACAAGCGCATGAGGAGCATTTCCGGTTCTTGAGCCCGATAACGCCGGAAAACCCAGAAGGCGAAAAACGCATTCGCCAGGGTCCCTGCGCCGGCCCCTATCAGCGCTGAAAGGGCAAACTGCCGCCCGATAACGAGCCCCGCGGCGGATAACAATACGCTCAACACAAGCTGAGTAAGCAGAACCCGTTTGGCCTTCAGACGGTCCAGCTGTTGCATCAGGTCGCTATCGGCCGGTGCGCCTCCCTCCTTGGCAGGCGAAAAAGTATAAGGCGTAATATAGAGAACTTCAATCTACAGGCACCGTTCGGGGCCGACCGAACCATCACCGGATATGGTCCAGTATGCCCTCCAATTCATCAGGACTGTTGTAGGCGATCACCAGCTTGCCCTTGCCTTTCGCGCCGTGTTGAATCGACACCCGTGCGCCGAGCTTCTCCGTGAGGCTGTCCTGTAGCCGGCGGATATTGGGGTCCGGCGGCGCAGCCTCCGCCTGCGACCTAACCGTCTCCTTTCGCTGTTGCAGGCGTCGCACCAGCTTCTCGGTATCCCGCACCGACAATCCTTGGCTGGAGACGCGGTGCGCTGCGCTACTTTGCTCGGGGCCCTTGAGCCCGAGCAGGGCCCGGGCATGACCCATCTCGATCTTTCCTTGTTCGATCAGTCGCTTAACATCGGAATTAAGCTCCAGAAGCCGCAGTAGGTTGGTCACCGTGGTGCGTGATTTACCCACGGATTGGGCGACTTGCTGATGGGTTAGGCCAAACTCGTTGAGCAGCCTGTGGAGGGCCGAGGCCTCTTCCAGGGGATTCAGGTCCGCGCGCTGGATGTTCTCGATCAGGCCCATCGCCATGGCGGACTGCTCGGAGACATCGCGAACAACCACCGGGATCTCCTGCAACCCCGCCTGCTGGCAGGCGCGCCAGCGACGCTCACCGGCGATGAGTTCGTAGCGCCCGCCATCGAGCGGCCGCACCACGACAGGCTGTATCACCCCCTGTGCGGCGATCGAGTCTGCAAGCTCCCGCAGGGTGTCCGGATCGAAATCGGTCCTGGGCTGAAACCGGCCGCGCTGGATCAGGTCGATGGGTAGAGAATTCGGCAGGTCCGCGTTTGCCGAACCTCGCTCGCCCGGTGCCGCAGCCGCGTCATTTATGCCACTGAGCAGGGCATCCAACCCGCGCCCCAATCCCCGCTTCTTCGCCGCCATAGATCGATCTCGATTCAGAGGGTCATCCAGCGTTCGCCGCTTGTCGTTGTTCGTTACGGCGCAACACCTCACTGGCCAGGGCGAGATAGGACATGGCGCCTCGCGAGAGCCTATCATACTGCAGCGCAGGCTGCCCGTGGCTCGGCGCCTCCGCCAGCCGCACATTGCGCGGGATTATGGTGCGGTAGACCTGGTCGGCAAAATGGGTGATCAGCTGAGCGGACACTTCGTTCGCAAGATTGTTGCGGACGTCATGCATGGTGCGCAAGATACCCTCGATTTCCAGGGCCCGATTGAAGCTGTCCTGGATTTTACCGATGGTGTTGAGCAGAGCGGACAACCCCTCCAAGGCGTAATACTCGCACTGGATCGGTATCAGTACCCCGTCGCCTGCGATTAGGGCGTTTACCGTCAGCATGTTCAGCGATGGCGGGCAATCAATGACGATGAAATCATAGCGATCCCGCGCCGGTGCCAAGGCGAGGCGCAAGCGTCTTTCCTTCAACGGCGCCTCCATCAAGCCGACTTCCGCTGCCGTGAGGTCGCTGTTCGACGGCAGAATGTCCATGTCGCCCTGCGGGGCCCGTTGCACTACTTGATCGAAGGGGGCGTCGCCCAGCAAGACCTCGCAGCTACCGAGCTCCAGGTCGTGCTTGTCCACGCCGCAGCCCATGGTCGCATTTCCTTGAGGATCCAGATCGACCAGCAGCACGTTGCGCTTCATCGAGGCCAAGCACGCCGCCAAGTTGACCGCGGTGGTGGTCTTGCCGACTCCGCCCTTCTGATTCGCGACCGTGATGATCCTGGCCATGAGGTGTTCCTCGGAAACGATATGTACTAACAGTACACTAGTCCTGCGGTCGTACGATCACCAGATGGCGTTCCTTCTCCACCTGAGGCACGCGCAAACGGATCACCCGCGTGCGCGAAGCTGCGATCTCCGACGCCTGCAACTCCTGGTCCGGTCGTTGCCCTTTCAGCGCCAACAGGCGCCCATCGCGGCGCAACAGGGGCCGAGCCAATGCGAGGATATCAGAAAGCGAGGCGAATGCACGGGCAGTGATGGTATCGAACCCTTGGGTCACCCGGTACTCCTGTATGCGGGCGCGCACTACCCTGACGTTCTTGAGACTCAGCTCGATGACCGCCTGTTGCGCGAAACGGGTTTTCTTGCCGTTGCTATCAAGCAGGGTGAAATCGGTGGTCGCGCTGGCGATCGCGAGCGGCAGGCCGGGAAAGCCCGGCCCGCACCCCAGGTCCAGCGCGCGCGGCCCATCGAGGTAAGGCAGAACAGCGAGACTGTCCAACAGGTGGCGGCCGATCATGTCCAGCGGATCACGCACCGCGGTCAGGTTGAACCTGGAGTTCCATCGGGCAAGCAGCGCCACCAGACGCAACAGCCGGTCTTTCTGGGCGCCGGAAAGATCAATGGCCAGTTCCGCCAAGCCCTGGTCCAGGCGCTCGCCGCGGATGCTATCGGTTGCTGGGCGACGCATCCTAGCTGGGCCGCTACGCGCTCTTGCGCTTTATTTGGATCAGCAGCAATGAGACCGCCGCGGGGGTCACCCCGGGGATGCGCGCCGCCTGGCCTAGGGTCGATGGCCGGTGGCTAAGGAATTTTTCCACCACCTCAGCGGAGAGCCCAGGCACCTTCTCGAAAGCAAAATCGGGCGGCAAACGCACCTCCTCGTTGTGCCGTTGACGCTCGATTTCCGTGCGCTGGCGCTCAATGTATCCGGCATACTTGGCTTGCACCTCGACCTGCTCGGCAACTTTTGGGTCCCGGACCCCCGGCCCAACTCCCGGAAGCAGGGTGAGCCCTCGATAGGAGACTTCGGGGCGCGAAAGTAATTCGAGCGCCGAGGCATCGCGCGACAACGGAGAACCGAGCGCCTCGACCGCCCGCGCGTCAGGTAGCGAGCCCGGGTGCAAGCGAATCGCCCGCAGACGCGCCTGTTCCGCATCCACCGCTTCGCGCTTCGCATGGAAGGCCTGCCAGCGCGTGTCGTCGACCAAGCCCAGGGTGCGTCCCTGCTCGGTCAATCTCAGATCGGCATTGTCTTCCCGCAGCAACAACCGGTATTCGGCTCGGCTGGTGAACATCCGGTAGGGCTCCAGGGTACCGCGGACGGTCAAGTCGTCTATCATGACGCCCAGATAGGCCTCGCTGCGGCGCGGGCTCCAGGGTGCTTGTTCGAGCGCTCGCAGCCCTGCATTCAGTCCGCCGAGCAAACCCTGTGCTGCGGCTTCCTCGTAGCCGGTGGTGCCGTTGATCTGCCCGGCGAAGAACAGCCCGGCCAGGTGCTTAGTCTCCAGCCAGGGTTCGAGGTCGCGGGGATCGAAGAAATCGTACTCGATAGCGTAGCCCGGTCGCGTGATGCGCGCTTCCTCGAAGCCCTTCATAGTGCGAACCATCTCGTACTGCACATCGTAGGGCAAACTGGTCGAGATGCCGTTGGGATAGATCTCCCTGGTCTCCAGTCCCTCCGGCTCGACGAAAATCTGGTGGCTGTTCCGATCCGCGAAACGCACCACCTTGTCCTCGATGG
>JAHEIA010000326.1 GCA_024639625.1 Chromatiales bacterium | reverse complement strand
TCCGGGGACTGGGGAGCGGTGCGGATGACTATATCACCAAGCCATTCTCACCGCGCGAATTGATCGCGCGAATCAGAGCGGTGTTGCGTCGGGCTGCACCGTATATGGGTGAAGAAGAGATCGTTGTCGAGGGGCTGAATCTGGACCCGGTGAGCCATCGTGTCTTTGCCGATGGCAGCGAGGTCGAACTCGGCCCGACCGAATACCGGTTGCTGCATTTTCTGATGGCCCATGGAGACCGTGTGTATTCCCGCAGCCAACTGCTCGATCAGGTTTGGGGCATGAACGTCTACATCGGAGAACGCACCGTAGACGTCCATGTGCGGCGCTTGCGCAAGGCGCTTGAAACCTCCGGGTTCCATCGCTTCATCCAGACGGTTCGAGGTACCGGCTACCGTTTTTCGTCCAAGGTCGCATGACGCTGCACAGAGCGTGGCGCTTTGAGTTGCTGCTGCTGCTGTTGGGGGCAGTGCTTCTGTTTGCCCTCGGGTGGTCGGTCGGAAAACCCGCTCTGGTGCTCCTGTTCGGTGCTCTCGGCTACATCCTCTGGTATCAGCGCAACCTCTTTCTGCTTCACCAATTCCTGTCCAAAAAGAACCGGGCGATCCTGCAAACCCGGGGGATCTGGGGTCAGTTGATTACCGAGATCCGCCGTCTGGAACGCAACAATCGGCGACGCAAGCGCAAGCTGACCCGGACCTTGAAAGGCTTCCAGGAATCCATGTCGGCGTTACCGGATGCTACCGTGGTGCTGGACAAGCATTGGAGGGCCGAGTGGTGGAACGGAGCGGCCACCAAACTCTTAGGGCTGCGTCGGGAAAGCCAGCGGTACCGGCCGATCCGGTATGCAATGCAGAACCCAGGGTTCTCGAGCTACCTGGGAAAAGCGGACTTCCGCAGCCCTCTGGAAATCAATTCGCCGGCGGACCCGCAGCTTAAGCTTTCGATTCGCATCGTGCCCTACCGTAAGGGAAAGTACCTGTTGCAGGCGCGGGATGTGACCCGCGTGCAGCACTTGGAGGAGGTGCGCAAGGACTTCGTGGCGAACGCCTCGCATGAACTTCGCACCCCACTGACCGTACTGCTCGGTTACCTGGAGGGAATGACGGAGAGCGAAGAGCTAAGGGCCGGGATCTGGGGCAGCGCGATCGACCAGATGCAGCATCAGACAAAGCGCATGCACAGTATCGTGGAGGATATGCTCACCCTGTCGGTGCTGGAAACCGGAGGTAAAGGGCAAGCAGTACAATGGGTGGAAATGGCGCCGCTGCTGGAAGCCGTATTTCAAGAGGCGCAGGTGCTCAGCGCAGAGAGGGGGCACCGGGTCACGCTCGAGGTCGAACCGAGATCGTTTCTCAAAGGAAATCTGCTGGAATTACGCAGCCTATTCTCGAATCTGGTATCCAACGCGGTCCGCTATACGCCGGACGGCGGCGAGATCCGAATTCGCTGGTGGATCGACGACCAGGGGGCCCACTTCGCCGTCCAGGATACCGGGGTCGGCATCGAGGCGGAGCACATCCCGCGGCTCACGGAGCGCTTCTATCGCGCCGACAAAGGTCGCTCCCGCGACTACGGCGGTACGGGGCTGGGGCTTGCCATCGTCAAGCATGCTCTGGGTAACATGGCCGGCGAACTTGAGATCGATAGCGAGCCCGGCATTGGCAGTGTCTTCACCTGCCATTTCTATTCCGGCTACATGGTGGATGCGGCAGCTTGAGGCAGTCGGGTCCTGCGGTGACCCGAATCCCTGATAGATCGAACCGTGCAGGCCCGGCATCCCGCCTCGGGTCCGGGACTCGGTCTGGTTGGCTATCGCCCGCTATCGGGGTGGTTACGCCAGTGTGCCGGAGCCCCGCCGCGAACCCGCCGACCTCGCCCGATCTGGGCTCCCCGCGGACCCTTTAACAAATCGGGAACAAAACGGTAACCCAAGCGTCGCTTTGGCGAAAGATTCCTTTCACTACCCCCACCGATAATGACGTCAGTTCCTGAGCGTGCATGGATCTTCCCCCAGGATGGCACGTTCGCTTGTTTTCTCAAACGCGGAGTTGTCTTCATGAAGAAATCGATGGTTGTCGGGATTTCGGCGGTGTTGTTCGGGACCGCCACAGCAGCGGACGCACGGGACTACATCAGTATCGTGGGTTCTTCCACGGTGTATCCGTTCGCCACTGTCGTGGCCGAGCAGTTCGGCAAGACCACTCAGTACAAGACCCCGAAGATCGAATCCACCGGCTCGGGAGGCGGCCTCAAACTCTTCTGTTCCGGCGTGGGTACCGAGCACCCGGACATCACCAATGCCTCGCGCCGCATCAAGAAGTCTGAGGTAGAGAACTGCCGGAAGAACGGCGTCATGGATATCGTGGAAGTCAAGATCGGCTACGACGGTATCGCGGTGGCCAATGCCAAGAAGGCAGAGCAGTACGCGCTAACCCGTAAGGACCTGTTCCTCGCCCTGGCGGAGGAGGTGCCCGATCCTGCGGGAGGCGAGAAGCTGGTGGCCAACCCCTACACGACCTGGAAGGACGTGAACCCGGCCCTGCCGGGCGGCAAGATCGAGGTGCTGGGCCCGCCCCCGACCTCAGGTACCCGTGACGCCTTCGTCGAGCTCGCCATGGAAGGGGGATGCAAGGACTTCGATTGGATCAAGGCCCTGAAGTCGGAGGACAAGAACGAGTACAAACGCATCTGCCACACGGTGCGCGAGGACGGCGCCTACATCGAGGCTGGCGAGAACGACAACCTGATCGTGCAAAAGCTGGACGCCAATCCCAATGCGTTGGGGATCTTCGGCTTCAGCTTTCTGGATCAGAACACCGACAAGGTACAGGGCGCCCAGATCGATGGGGTTGCGCCGGAGTTCGAGACCATCGCGGACGGCCAATATCCGCTCTCCCGGCCGCTTTTCTTCTACGTAAAGAAGGCGCACGTAGATGTAATCCCCGGGATGAAGGACTACGTCGTGGAGTTCATGAGCGACAAGGCCACGGGTGAAGAGGGCTATCTCTCCGACCGAGGCCTGATCCCGATGCCCAGCGACGAGCGCGCGGTGGTGGTGGAAAGCGTGATCACGATGACGCCGCTGCAGATGTAAGCGCGGCCTCGGCCTTCCTACGTGAATGGGTGCGGTAGCCGCGAGGCTGCCGCGCCACTTCCTTTTCCTTACGCCGGCCGTTTCGATGCAACCCTCAACATTACTTCTCGTCTTGCTGGCGATCGCCTTCGGTGCCTATCAGCTGGGTATGCGCAGGTCGGTCGCCCTGGTCCGTGGCCGGATACGCGACCTGCATTCGCTGCCCAGCTACTACGGCTATTTCTCCGCCCTCTGGGCCTTCGTGCCCGCGTTCCTGGTGTTTGCCGTCTGGAGCGCGCTGCAAGATACCGTGATCACCAACATGGTGTTGTCCGCCATGCCGCAGGATCTGCGCAGCCTGCCGCCGGACCGCCTCAGTCTGGTGGTCACGGACATGCGCAATCTGGTCAACGGCAATATCGTGTCCGGGGCGGTTACCCCTGCGATCCAGACCGCCGCAGATCATTACACCCAGTTGCAGGCTCGTAGCGCCAACCTGTTGAGCACCCTGGTGCTGCTGCTGGCGTTCGGCGGTGGAGCGCTGGCGTTTCGCTCGGTGAATGCGGCGAAACGGGCGCGCAATGCGGTCGAGACGATCGTCATGGTGTTTCTGGTCGCCTGCTCGACCATCGCAATCCTGACCACTCTGGGGATCGTGGCCTCGGTGCTCTTCGAATCGATCCGCTTCTTCGAGGAGGTGCCGCTGGCTGAGTTCCTGTTCGGCCTCGACTGGAGCCCGCAGACGGCCCTGCGAGTCGATCAAGTCGGCGGTTCCGGCGCCTTCGGTGCGGTGCCCTTGTTTGCCGGCACTTTTCTGATCTCGTTTCTGGCCATGCTGGTGGCCGTGCCCATCGGCCTGATGTCGGCGATCTATCTCTCCGAGTACGCCAATCGGCACCTGCGGTCGGTGGCGAAACCCTTGTTGGAGATCCTCGCCGGGATCCCCACCGTGGTCTACGGCTTTTTCGCGGCCCTCACAGTGGCCCCCATGGTGCGTGACCTGGGTGCGAGTCTGGGGCTGGAAGTAGCATCCGAGAGTGCCTTGGCTGCGGGGCTGGTGATGGGGATCATGATCATCCCTTTTGTCTCCTCGCTCTCGGATGATGTGATCAACGCGGTGCCGCAGGCCATGCGGGACGGGTCGTACGCGCTCGGAGCCACCCACGCGGAGACCATCAAGAAGGTGATCTTTCCCGCCGCCCTGCCGGGGATCGTGGGCGGCATACTACTTGCGGTCTCCCGCGCCATCGGGGAGACCATGATCGTCG
>JAHEIA010000325.1:1663-4352 GCA_024639625.1 Chromatiales bacterium | reverse complement strand
AGAGAACTGGTGCGATTGGTGACTTATTGGCGCACAAAAGAAACGGCTCAAGCTGTATTCGCCTAAGCCGTTGTTGTTATGGCGCGCCCGGAGAGACTCGAACTCCCGACAACCTGGTTCGAAGCCAGGTACTCTATCCAACTGAGCTACGGGCGCTCTGGAAAACAGTGCCTTTCTACCTCCCTGTAGCTTGGTTCCAGCTCGGCCATCCACGGCCTCGCGTTCGCGCCTGAAAAAGCCATGTTAAATGGCTTTTCCTGGCCTGCGGCCACCGTCGCTCACCCAACTGAGCTACGGGCCCTCTGTTAGTGGTAAAACTTGCCCAAATACATCCCTGTCGCGCCTCCCAGTCCGGCTTCCTTGCCGGCCGTTCGATCCGCTGCGTTGGTCCACCGGACCAACGGTAGGGCGTCACCCGTCCGAGGTCATTGGTCCCGGCCATCGTCAGCACCAGGGAGCTCGGGCTAGGGTATCACTTCTGATGTCGAGGTTCGATTCTGCGTACGTCTCGCTACTCCGGGGCCAATACGTACTTGAGAACTGCGACCACCTGCTCGGGCTGGCTGCACACCGCTTGCGCCGCGGCGTCGACCTCCTTCAATGCATGGGTAAGGTCCGCGTCATGCAGAGTGATGATCGGCTTGCCGAGGGCGCTGGCAAAACCTGCATCGAAGGCGGCGTTCCACTGACGGTATTTGTCCCCAAAGCGCACGACAACGATATCGGCCTTCTCGATCAGGGTCCGCGTGCGGATCGCGTTGATCTGTGCGCCCTTGCGGTCGTGCCAGAACCGGTCGTCCTCCGGGCCGAGGATCTCGACGCCGCAGTCATCGCTCCTCGCGTGGTCGGTCACCGGAGAGGTGAACGCCACAGCCAGCCCTTCCGCCTGGGCCGCCGCCGCGATTCGCTCACGCCAATCGCTGTGGATCTCCCCCGAAAGATAGACGCTCCACTGCTTCTCCATTGGCCTCGCTTCCCCTCATGTAGAATTTGCCCCGGGCGGCTACTTCGCTGCCGTCCTATTGTCGCACGAAGCTTACAATTTCCCAGCACTTGAACAGAATCGCGCACGGACAGTAAGGCCTTACTGAGTTTCTGGCCCGGCTTTCCGCGACACCAGGTCGTTGTTGCGGCCATTGCCTGTCGCGCTTGATCCAAGGTCTGCAACCACCGGATAATGCACCGAACTTTTCTCAAAGCTGCCGCGGGATGGTCGGAACTTCCCTGCAGCACCGAATCGGAGGGTGCATGGAGATCGCGGACGGGGTACTCAGTGTCGACGGATTTTTGGCGGTGACCCTCGGCATCATCGTGCTGTTCGTCGGCAAACGCGTCAACGATGCCGTCGGCTTCCTCCGGGAATATAGCATCCCCGAGCCGGTGACCGGCGGCCTGATCTTCTCCGTCCTGTTCGCGCTGGTGTACATCGCCACGGGGATCGGGGTGGAATTCGATCTAGGGGCACGCGACATCCTACTGGTCTATTTCTTCACCACCATCGGCATCAACTCGAGTCTGCGCGACCTGCTTGCGGGGGGGAAACCCCTGGTGATCCTGCTGGTAATCACTATCGGATACATGGTCCTGCAGAACCTCACCGGCATCTCTGTGGCCGCACTCTTCGGGCTGCCCTCGAGCGTCGGCCTGCTCGGCGGCAGCGTATCCCTCATCGGGGGGCACGGCACCGCCATCGCCTGGGCACCCCGTATCGCAGAGGACTTCGGGGTTTCCAACGCGATGGAGATCGGGATCGCCTGCGCGACCTTCGGCCTGATACTCGCGAGCCTCATGGGTGGCCCGATCGCGAAGTTCCTCATCAAGCGCCACGACCTGAAGCCCGCAGATGTCGAGGCGCTGGACGTCGGGGTATCCGACGAGAAGAAAAAGGCCGGGATCGGCCATCTCGACTTCCTGGATGCCATTCTCGCGATCCACGTCAGCGCCATCTTTGGCCTGTTGCTCAACGATGCCCTGGCGGAATGGGGCCTGAAGCTGCCGCTGTTCGTAACCTGCCTGTTCTCCGGCATCCTGATTACCAATCTGGTTCCGAAGAACCTGCCGCGAATAACCGGAACCAAATGGCCAACCCGATCGCCGGCCATGGCCTTGATCGCTGACATTTCCCTCGGCACCTTTCTCGCGATGTCACTGATGAGCATGCAGCTCTGGACCCTGGTCGATCTCGCGGGGCCGATCTTCACCATCCTCGCAGCCCAGTTCGTGGTCGCCATTGCAGTGAACCTCCTGGTGGTCTTCCCAGCAATGGGGCGCAACTACGACGCGGCGGTGGTATCCGCCGGGTTCGGCGGCATCTCCCTAGGATCCACGCCAACGGCCATGGCCAACATGTCGGCCGTAGCCCAGCGCTACGGCGCCTCGCACCTGGCATTCATCATCGTTCCCCTGGTCTGCGCGTTCTTCATCGATCTGGTGAATGCACTGTTGATCCCCTACTTTCTAGCGAACTTCTAGCTCGCGGAACAGCGCCCGGCTGCTGCATGCGGGATTTTCCCCGCTCGTTCCCGCTATCGACACGAGCGTTGCGAAACGCTCGCCGGAACCATTGCACCACTCGCGCTTTCCAAGAGAAAGTGCACGAGCGCGTCGGCAGACTCCTACAACGGTTGGGTCCCGGGCGCGGAAGACAGCGCACAATCTTGCCTCGAAAGCCGCTACAGGGGGAGACCTT
>JAHEIA010000325.1:0-1653 GCA_024639625.1 Chromatiales bacterium | reverse complement strand
ATTTCAGCAAAGTTCGGACCGCGTGGCTCCTTTGCGGAATCCTGGCGTTCGGCGAAGCGCAAGCGGTTCATCAATACGATGTCCGGGTGGACCAGGCGCTCGAGCACTTCCAGGTGCGCGCCTGTCTCGACGGGCCGCTGCCTGACGCCCTGGTTGCCCACGCCCCGGATGCCAGGAGCTACCTCGAACAGGTCGCCGGCCCGCGATCAACGGGCGGCAAATTACTCCCGGTGCGCGGTAACCGCATCCGCCTCGACGGCCTTGTTCCAGGGGACTGCCTGGAATATGCGGTGTCGCTCCCCCGCAGCTTCCACGGCGGCTGGCGCTCGGGAGCGCATCGGGTCGGAGACAGCCTGATCGTCTCCCCCCTGCTCTGGTTGTGGTACCCCTACCGGGGGAACGCCCAGCAGCCGTTTCGGCTGACCCTCCAGATTCCCGAGGGGATGCAGCTCTCAGTTCCCTGGCCGCGCGCGAAGGACGCTGCGGAGAGTTCCTCGTATCGCCTCGGAGCAAGGCCGTACGAATGGCAGGCGCTCGTGGCCTTCGGTCCTGCCTCCCAGGAAGCGGTGACGGTCAACGGGGCAACGCTCCGAATCACGCTGCTGGCGGGCGCACCGGCAGCAGACCAAGCGGCCCTTACGGATTGGATTCGGCAAGGGGCCGAGGCCCTCACTATGCTGTACGGCCGATTCCCGGTGCCCGAGGCCCAGGTCCTGGTGGTCCCGATCGGTCAGGGTGACGAGCCCGTGCCCTGGGGCCAGGTAACGCGTGGCGGCGGCGACGCGGTTCATCTGTTCATCGACCAGCGCCAGCCAATGACGGCATTCCGGCGCGATTGGACCCTGATGCATGAGCTCAGTCACCTGCTGCACCCGATGATAGACAATCATACCCCGTGGTTGAACGAGGGGCTGGCCAGCTATTACCAGAATGTACTCCGGGCAAGCTCGGGAGTAGTCAGCCCGGAGCAGGCATGGGAGGAGTTGGATGCCGGCTTTCAGCGCGGCAGGCAAGACAGCCAACCGGAACAAAGTTTGGCCGAGGTCGGCGAGAACATGCGCAGCAACCGGCGATTCATGCGCGTCTACTGGAGCGGCGCGGCCATTATGTTAATGGCGGATACCGAATTGCGTGCGCGCAGCGGCGGTCGGCAGTCGCTCGCGAGCGCGCTGCAGGCTTTCCGCGAATGCTGTCTCCCCTCGGATCGCGGCTGGAGCGCCCTAGAGTTCCTGCGGCAGCTCGACCGCTTGACCGAGTCGGATGTGTTCACGGGACTCTACGCACGCTACGCCTACTCCAGCCAGTTCCCGGATCTACGGGCTATCTATTCGCAGCTTGGCCTGCGCCGCGAGGGGACCGGCCTGCACTTTGCGGGCGAGGGTTCAGCGGCAAGGTTGCGCGCCGAGATCATGCAGTCGGCGACGCGGCCGAACTGATGCGCATCGGCATTCTGCTGGCCGCTCTGGCGCTGCCATGCGGGGCGCATGCGGATGTTCCGGAAGGACCCTCGAATCCCGAATTGCAGGAGCTGATCGACGACCTAGAACAACTGCGCGTCGCGCATGAGACCCCCGCCTTCGCGCTTACCCTGGTCTCCGCCGAAGGAGTACTTTGGAGCGGGGCACGCGGGAGCGCGGACCGGGAAAGCGGGCG
>JAHEIA010000324.1 GCA_024639625.1 Chromatiales bacterium | reverse complement strand
GCCCCCAGCTAAGGAGAAACAGCGGCATAGCAATCAACAGAGCCCCGGTCGTGGTCTCCAGCGCGGGGAGACTGGCGCCGATGCGCTTGACCCAAACGCTGCTTGCCGAGTGGATACCCACCGAGACCAGAATGCCGAGCATGCCCCAGATCGCACTTGCACCGAGCGTCGGTCCGTGGACGAAGATCACGGCAAGACCCGCGATCCCGATCCCGACCCCCAGCAACCGCGGCAAGGTCAACGCCCGTTCCCCGAGCCAAAGCGCCGCCATGACCCCAGTCACGAGCGGGCTGAGGCCGAACAGCACCGCCACTAGGCCGGACGGAATGTACTGTGCGGACCAGTAGACGCCGCTCATGGCGCCCCAGACCCCCAAACCGGCGGCAAGATAGGTGCGCAGGGCATCCCGGTGCCAGCGCATGCGGCGGCTGGTCAAGGCAACCAGAACCAGGCAAACGAAGACACCCAGCAGCATCCTCGATGCAACCCCAAACAGAAAACCCGCGTCCTCGCTGCTCCACTTGATCGCCAACGGCGTAGTCGCCCAGATGAGGACTACCCCGAGAAAGGCTGCCGGTACCGACACCGCTCTCCTCCCGTAGTAATTGTTAATCGCCGCGCAAACAGAAAGGGCCGCGACATTGCTGCCGCGGCCCTGGTCTGTTCGTCTACCCGAAAGATGGGTCCCGCTTCACCAAGGCACGCGACGCCGGCTGTGCCAAAAGACCTTTCGGCGCAGGACGCGGTACTTGCGGTTCACGCGATGATTCATAGCCCTGAATCCTCGCCGATTCTAAACATCAGCACAAGGGGGCAGTGGCACCGGGCATCCGATCGCTGCTTCCGCTCACCGGCTCAATCGTAGGTGCGACCGCTATGTTTCAACCAACCGCCGACGTGACGCCCTCCCGGATCATGGTGTGTCCAGTGGATCACGCCACCCTTCGGGTTCCACTCGTACTCCCCATAGAACTCTACACGATCGCCCTCTCGCAGCGGGCTGAGCCTCGGGGCCAGATCGATGTTGTGCGCCACCAGAAGGCTTTGTCCGCCGCGCAGGCGGAGAATGAACCTTTGATGTCGGCTGCCATCCTTGTCGTCCGAGAGCATCCGGGTAACGATGCCTTCCCCTCTTACCTGGACACCGCGTTCCTGGTTCTGATAGGCACGCCCGATTGCGTCGACCCCAGCGGCGCTCGTTAGGGAACTGGCTTGATCGAGGGACCCCTCGTTGGAGAGGTAGCTGTAAGCACCCGCCAGCAGCAGGGCAATGACCAAAGCGATCGTTTTCACTGGTTTCTTCATGTCACATCCACACACCGGGGCAAGTCATTCCCTCCTTTTGCAGGGGGACCGGGGTCGGGAATTAGTGGATCGCACGGCTGAACTCCTGCCTAAGCTTGCCCCCTATCCCACGAGCAAGGATATCGTGGTCTCCGCCGTCGTGCAGTCGATATCGAGCTGCACCTCACAGTATTCCGAGATTTCATCAACCGGAGTCGGGTCGTCCGCGCAACTGCACCCCGCGATGATGCTGGTGTAGTGAATGCCGACTTTGGCACGAATCATACCGGGCTCCTCCGACACGCCAATGACCATTGCACTGAGGTTCTCGCCGCTCGCATAGCCGCCTCGCGAGAGCCCTTGCTGCAGAGGTAGGGCCTCCACATCCAGATGTTCGATTTCATCCTTCAGGACGCCTTCGAAATCGGGGCTCTGCCAAGCGTTCAATGCCTTTGTCAACCGCATCATTCCCTCCAGCCTACTCGCCTCGCCCAGTCGTCCGCCTTGCGTTGGTAGGCAGCTAGGTCCTCGGGGCAATGGCCACCCTCTGCCTTGACCTCTCGCCGGTGCGTCGCAAGGTCTTCCTGAAAGGGGGCGAGGCCCACCTCGAGCCTTCTCGCATCGAGGTTCTCGGGATCCTCGACTTCGCAGGCAAGCTCGCCGGTTTCGTCCCAATCCAACACCGTGCCGAATACCTGCGGTCGACCTTCGTTGAAGCGAATCCGGTCCGTGAGCAAAGCCACCTGTCTCTGCGGTACCTCTCCCCGGTTCGCGGCCCCCACCAAGAGCAAGAGAAACTTGCGCTGCAGGTCCGGTGTACAGATCGCATGCTGGGCAATGCGCCAGGAGGCACGCGCGCCTTCCCGTCCTACCTGCGGGATACCCGGCCAGCCGTGAGCAGCAACGATCGCGTCCAACCGCAGCGCGTTCTCACGATGGACCTGCTGCATCTCCTCCGCATAGTCTCCGTACAACCGTTCCTCTCCCAGCAAGCGCGACCGGGTGTCAGAGTCCCGTCGCTGCAACGCCAACAATTCTTCCAAAAGTTTCGTGTTCACCTGCGGTCCTCTGTGTGGAGGGATCCTGTGGCAGCCCGTTCGGCAGATTGCGAGCATGCACCGGCAGACCGTAGGATAGCGCAAAAGGCTGCCGGGTCATTATCTCGAGGCGTTGCAACGCCGGCCTCGACAGCGCAGGCTGATCTTCAAAGACGGCACCGGCGCACGCAGGGCCCTACCTTAGACTCTTGCCCTTCCGGGATTCCCGATTCGAGGACCTGCGTTTTCTTCCGGCGAGCCTTCGCTCCCGCGAGCGCCCTGCAAAGGGACCCGCTGGTCGAGAAACCGGCGGACGAGAGCGTCGATACACTGACGATCCTTCTCACGGATGCCCGGCGTCCAGCAAGGGGACTCGAGGATCTCGGGGTGCCGCTTGTCGAATCGCGCGCGGTCCGCCTCGACGATGCCGTCGTTCCTCCCCTAGGCAACCGGGGTCAGCTCGACATTGTCGAGCCGGAAGTCTTATTACGGCGTAGAATCCGGCTTGTTGCCGCCGTAGTCCGTCCCTCCGAAGAAGGCGTCAGTTGTTGCCTCGATCACCTTGTTGTCGCTGTAGCCCCCGGTGGAAGAGCTGAACCATATACCGTAGGTTATCGGCCCATTGATCCGGTTGCCGGCGATCAGCAGTCCGCTCGAAGAGTTGGTCAAGGCAATACCCATGCTACTTCCCGTATCGAGATTCGCGATCTCGGAGACGCGGTTGCTTTCCACTACGGCCCCGTCGGCACCTCCTAGATAGATGCCGTAGGCTTGCCCGAGTCCAGTCGCGGTCACCCCTACGACGTCGTTGTCGAGCACTCTCGCCCCCGCTCCAGTGACCTTGATGCCATTGCCATAAAGCGAGACGCCACCCCCGGTATCCACCACCTGATTGCGCCGTATGATGTCGCCTCGGCCCTGGGTTTCAATCCCACCGTATCGATTCTGTTCGGCGCGTATGTCCTCGACGAGGTTGCCTTGCGCATTCACGCCGCCGAGGAAGATGCCCGTGCTAAACCCCCGCACTGTGCCGTTACGGATGGTGATGTTCTTTCGATTGACCGAATAGATACCGTATGCATGTGTTGCCGATCCAGCGGAAAGCCCGCCGAGCTTCCAGCCATTGAAGTCGATCGTCACGTTGTTGGTCTGAATCTCGATGGCATAGTCTTCGGTTTGAGAGGTAATCAGATTTCTCGTCAGGCAATAGATTCCCTGCAGCGTAATGACGGCGGGTAGCTCGTTGATCGGGGTGCAGTCGAGGGTCTCGGCCGGTGCCTGACGAGGGAGCGCTAGACTAAGCAGTAAAAAGGCAGCGACGATTCCTAGGGTAGCATCTGATCGGTTTGCGAAAGCATACGTCATGGCCCAGTCCTCCTGCACAGTGGGAATTCCGCGGAACCTGACGTCTGCCGAATGCGAGCGTCATGCCGCGGGCAGAAAAGATGACGGTTGTCTGATGAAACTCTACATCAGGCAGAGAGGCCTTGTATTGATTTGAGTCATGAGGCTGGAGGAACCAGGCCCGGGATCGGTTTCCTTCGACCCTCCCGTGGGGCCTGGGAGCGACGATCTTCTTATCCCACGAAGTTCCCCCTCATCGAACGAAATAGCCACGCCTGGAGGATTTGGGTACCGAGTTCGTCTACCCCGTTGGCTACCCTCGAATACGCCAAAGAATCCGGAAACGACGCTGCCCACAGGTACACCGGCGTAACTCCAGCGGCGCGCTATTCGGCCACCCCCGAACCTAGCGGAAGGATCGTTGTGCAGCCGGCTCTCGGGCCCTGTCCGGTGCGCGATATGCCGGGACCGGGGTCATGCCGCGCCGCAATCCCTCAACCGCCTTGAAGATTTCGCGAACCTAGCTAGGGTTAAGCGTACCCTACCATTTCCGGAGACGGACCATGAATCTCGACTATTTAGAACTTGAGGACAACTACGACGACACAACCAAGATTCGTACCATGACCGAGCAAGCTGTACTCGATGGCCAGGGTGTGCTGTTGCGAACCACAATCTACAGCCCCCACCATCTGAGTGTCAGCGTAGT
>JAHEIA010000323.1 GCA_024639625.1 Chromatiales bacterium | reverse complement strand
TCACCACTGGATCTTCCCGGCTTTCGCATCCTGCGTCACCCCCTACCTCCCATCCTCCCCGCAGTCGGATGCAGGCAGTGACGTGTAGGGACGTACGAATGCTGGGGAAGAGGAGCAGCGATCGGACGTATTCACGGCGTTTCGATGGCGATCTGGAAAACGCGCTTCAAACTGCGCCAAGGTCGTCGAGGCCCGACGCTCGGCGGGAAGGGCAGCGGCTCTGGCGCTTTTCGGACTCTACCGAATGACGCGGAGATCTCCGCTACCGGTGGCAGAGCAAACCGAGATCCTCCTTCTGGTACGCACCTCGTCCGTGGCATTGGATATGCGTCCGGACCCGGACCCGGCGCCGGAGTTTGCTTTGCGGGCGCGCGAATGACGCGGCCCGGATACGGAATGTTGCGCGCTTCCGCATGTTGGATTGTGAGACCTGACCGCACTTATGCTCAAGCGTCTCGTTTGCGAGGTTCCGCGCTCATTTGTGGCGGATATGGTCGTAGATGTTCAAGTAGTCTTCACCCGGGTGGTTCCAGGAGTAGTCGGCGCGCATCGCATGCAGCATCAGCTCGCGAAAGTCCTGTGGATGATTGTAATAGCAGGCTATGGCCCGGCCCAACGCCGACTCCAGTCCGCGGTTGTCATAGTTCTGGAAAACATAGCCGTTGCGCTCGTGCAGGGGCCGGTCCGAGTGGTCCTTGTCGAAGATAGTATCCGCCAACCCTCCTACCGAACGGACGACCGGAATGGTGCCATAGCGCAGGGCGATGAGCTGGGTGAGTCCGCAGGGCTCAAACTGACTCGGCACCAGCATCATATCGGCGCCCGCATAGATTAGGTGGGAAAGATCCTCGTTGAAACTGATTTCCAAATGGCAGTCCGGGCTGTCGTTCAACATACGCTTGAGGCCCCAGAAATCCGCATTGATTCGCTGGTCCGGACTCGATCCCAGGAGCACGAACTGGGCCCCACGTTCCAGGGAATGGAAGATGGCATGGCGCACAAGCTCCAGGCCCTTTTGGGGGTCGAGCCGGCCGATGAAGGCGACGATGGGCTTTTCGTTCTCGGCGAGCATCAATCGGTGGCGCAGCGCCCGCTTATTGTCGTACTTGCGGTCGATGGATTCGGTTCCGAAGCGAACCGGTATATATCGGTCCACCTCCGGGTTCCATACCTCGTAATCGATACCGTTGACCACGCCGCCGTATTTCAGGTGATGGGTATGTAGGGTAGGTTCCAGGCCGAAACCCTGTCCCTGGTCTTTGGTCTCGAAAGCGTAGCGCGGAGAGACGGTGGTCACGAAGTTGGCGTAGACGATGCCGCCTTTCAACAGGTTCAGGGCATGGGCGTTGTTATTGTCCCGCAAACGATCGTAGTCGAAGAAGCGCTCCGGTTGATGCAGCCCCGAGGCGCGCAATACTTCCATCCCCGTAACGCCTTGATGTTTAAAGTTGTGAATCGTGAGGCAGGCTCTTGAATGGGTCATCCCCAACCGCTGGTAGAACTCGTACAAAAACACCGGGAGCATAGCCGTCTGCCAGTCGTGACAGTGGATGATGTCCGGGTGCTTACCAGCCTTCCACAGGAACTCGATCGCCGCCCGGGAAAAGAATACATAGCGCAGAACGTCGTCGTTGAAACCGTAGATGCTCCCGCGATTGAAAAAGTTGTCCTGGGAATGCGGTTCGATGAAGAAACACTTGCGATCGTGCACGAACCCGAAATAGACCGTGCAATGAACGGCGCCTTCGTACCAGGGAACCCATAGGTCGTCGTAAACCGTATGCAGCTCATAGATGTGGTCGTAGCGCAGGTTGTCGTACTTCGGGAGCACGATCTCGACGTGATTCCCGCGAATGGCAAGCTCCTGCGTCAGACCGAACACCACGTCGGCCAGACCACCTACCTTTGCTACGGGCGCCATTTCCGGAGTGATATGCACGATGAACAGGCTTGGCCGTGCGGCAACCGCCGGGATCGCCTCTGCAGGGGCACGGGGCTCTTCCTCCGGGACTGGTTCTTCCACATGCACGGATTCCGCTTGCGCAGGCTCCGGGGCAAGGGGCACCTCTTTCGCTAGCGGTTCAGGGGCCAGCCTGTCGACCTCGGGTCCCGCTGTCGAGGGTGCAGGTTCCGGTGCCAAGGGCCGCGCTTTTTGCGGTGGTTTCGGCGCCCGCTGCCCGACCTCGGGACTCGCAGCCTTCCCCGGTTCCCGGGTCGCGCCAGCGCTCGGGACCGGGGAGCCTCCCTCCCCCTTCTGGCCGGTCCCAGCCACAGTCGCGGCGGGCTCGGAGGGGTTCTTGGCACCACCCTCCGGTGTTGCCTTTATACCCGTGTCTTCGACGGGGACACCGGGTTTCGGCCCGGGAGCGGCTGCGGAACGCCCTTGGAGGCGTGTGTCCCCCGAAGCCGGGAGACTCCGAGTTGCCGGCGCGGCAGCTTCGCCGCTAGTAGACCGGGCAGCGCCGCGCGGCGAAACGTCATCCGCTTTGACCGAGCCCGCCGCTTTCTCACCCTGCGCCGAGACCGGGTTTGCTTCTGATCGGGCGCTACCCAATAGCCCTGAGCTCGCCGAAGCGGTGCTCAGCGCGGCCCTCTCCTGACCGCCCTTTGGCTCCAGCTTGCCCGCGGCCCCAAGGGGCTGAGTCCCAGAATCCCCGGCTGCTTGCCCGCCGGCAGCAGCCGGCTTGGAGCCGGCTTCGTCCGCGGTTCCGTTCGTGGTCACAGGCGGCTCAATTACCTGCTCTGTGTCCTCTACCTTGGCCTTGCGCGATGCCTTGGGATCTGTGCGGAACGGCGCCTTCTTGGGTCGGGACGGTTTTCTCGCCATAGCATGGTACCTTGAAAAAATCTCGGGAAGGGGCTCTGGAGCAACGCCGGAGCCCTTTCGGCAGGAAATCGGATCGATCGCGTGCGCGGCTTCCGTGGGGACCATCTGTTGCCGGAACCGTAATCACCGGACTGCGCCACGGTACTACCGGTTGCGGTCGGTGATCAACGTTTATAGCCACTGGTGGGGAAGGCGGTCCGGCACATACCAGTCGAGTACGCGGACAACCACCCCTTCCTTCCCCCGGGGCCAACTCGCTGCCCCGAAACAGCAGGATCGTACGGGGTTGGGGCGTGCGCGCGTAAAAGTCAAGATGCAGATTGTCAAACCCCCGCCATCGCCTCCGCGGATCTCATACCAACAAAATCATAACCCATCCGAGTCGCGAGAAGCGATACCAAAATGCATAGGGCGGACGTACCTCGAGACGCACCCGTTGCTGGATAGCTACGCTCCTACTAGGTATGACATTGCGGGCACTGGCCGGGTTACCCTGCTAGCCCAAGATACTTGGCTGCTGCCGCAACGCACTGATCCGGAGCGGACGCAAGGCCTACTCGGCATTCCTTGCCGCAGCAGTGAAAGGCATGATCCGCGTCCCTGCGAAACTGTATATTTTGTACCTGCATACCTATTGACTCGGGGTCGGCTTCTGAGTGTCCCCGATTGCTCTTCAGAATCCATCATGGTCAATCGAGTATATCGGCAGTTGACTACACCGCGGGGCTGAACCGCTTTCTCATTGTCTGTTGCGGATCGCTGCGGGTTGCAAGCAGGCTCTCGTTAGTGCAACCGCCACACCTTGTCCGGGCCCCGAATCGATACCCCCCAGAAGAAAGCGGTTTGCGCCAGCCTGAATCGGCGAAAACGTTTCCATACCGAGTGATCTAATCCGCCAAGATCCGCGTACTGAAGAACGTAGACCATAGACAACCGAAACCCAACCCCAAGTGGAGAGGAAAACGTCATGCCTATCAAGAGAAGTGAAATCCGCTCCGAGCGCCACAAACAAAGTGAGAAGGTTTCTCCGAACCGTGTCAACGGTAAGAATCATCGTACCCCCGGTAGTCGTGACCAGTGGGCGGAAGTGCTAACCACGGCGGACAGGTACTACTGACGACTAGATCGGCGACCCCCGCCCCGGTGCAATCCAGCGGCGACGACGTCAAATAGCACCGCGGTTGGTTGATAGCGGCGTAGACCCAGGCATTCGGACCAGGGGGGTGACAAACGAATTTCCGCCCTAACCGAATATCACTGAGGCGCGGGAGGTCACCTGAGAGCTTTTCTGGTCGGAGGAAACGACGGACGTGAATCTGTTCAGGATCACCCACTAGTCGCTAGACAATAGTCCTCCTGGCGAAGTCTTTGCCCAGCTTGACAACGGTGTCTGGCCAGGCTTCGCGGGTGAATTAGCTGCGAGACCGAATCCTATCAGATGCCTACAAGGAAATAGGCAGTTTGCGTGCGCAGGAGTAGAAGCCTCAGCCATCAGGTTCCGGGCCGCAACGGTTTTCCTCGGCCCCTACGAAGAACGAACTCCCTTTCC
>JAHEIA010000322.1 GCA_024639625.1 Chromatiales bacterium | reverse complement strand
GACCTCGCCCAGCAGGTTGTCCAGCGAGGCCAGAATCTGCCCCGCCTTCGAGTGGTGGGAACCGTCCATTTCCTCGAACTCCGTGCTGTGGCACTTGGAGCAGTCCTTCGGCGTTACGATGACGGAGATCTTCTGCCCCTCGTGCATCCAGCCATCCGTGTCCCCCTCCTGGGTGGCGTGGCAGTCGAGGCAGTTGACGCCGGCCTGTCCGTGCTGAGAGTTATTCCACTCCCAGTAGAGACCGGGATCTTCCTGCATGTGGCAGGAAACGCACTCCTTGCCTTTCGGATCGCCCCAATCCTTGCCGATCTCCCCGCTCGGGCGAGCCGCTTGCGCCGTTCCGAACTGGGCGCACAACACCGCGGCTGCGGCAAAACTGCCAAGCACTGCCTTCCAACGGTCAGGCCTGATACATCTCATAGTAGCGCTCCTCGATTTTTTGGAACCTCGGCCGACAGCCGGCACACGCGCTCCAGCGCATTCCGCAGGTCCAGACGAGGTTGGGTTGGTGGAACCACCACACGGCGCGGCCCCCGCCGCGCCAAACAAACACAGTCTCCGGCTCTCCTACCAAAAACTCCTAACTTCTTGTTCTTCACGAATCCCTGAAATTAATAGCACACCATCCGGGGGTTCCCATTTGACCTTGATCAAATCCACCGATATCGTGCTGCACCGGCGGGCGGGCTATGCGAAAATCGCGCCTGCACACAAGGCCTGCGTTCCGACCATGTCCACCCCAATCAGCTACGAAGCTTGCGAAGCCGATCTCTGTGATCCTGCCCGGCCGCCCCTGCCCGGGAGTGCCGCCGAGCGCTTGCAATGGGGCCAACTGTACGCCGCCGCTCCTGCGCTGGCCATCGCGGCAGCGGCGGAGACCCACCCTGGTCTGCTCACAGTGATCGCCCCGGACGTCCAGCAGGCAGCCCAACTGGAAACCGAGCTGTCGTTCTTCCTCGCCGGCAGCGAGATCCCGGTCCTGTCTTTCCCCGATTGGGAAACCCTCCCCTATGACATCTTTTCCCCACTGCCGGAACTGATATCCGAGCGCCTGCGCACCTTGTCCCGCCTACCCAGGCTGCAACGCGGCGTTTTGGTGGTGCCGATCGCCACTCTGCTACAGCGCCTGGCGCCCAAGGAATACCTGGACGCCAACACCCTGCTGCTCGACGTAGGGGAGCGGTTGTCTCTGGAGGACACGCGGCGCCGCCTGCAGCGCGCGGGCTACCAGTGCGTCTCCCAGGTCATGCAGCACGGTGAGTTCGCGGTGCGGGGGGCGCTGCTCGACGTGTTTCCCATGGGTAGCCAGATCCCTTTTCGTATCGACCTGTTCGACGAGGAGGTGGAAAGCATCCGCACCTTCGACCCGGAAACCCAGCGCTCCCTGGCTAAGGTCGATCGCATCGGCCTGCTGCCGGCGCGGGAATTCCCCCTCAACGAGGAGGGCGTCACCCGCTTCCGATCCGCCTTCCGCGGCCACTTCGAAGGCGACCCGCAGCGCAGCATGGTCTACCGGGAGGTTTCCGCCGGCAACGCGCCGGGTGGGGTGGAGTATTATCTTCCCCTGTTCTTCGAACACACCTGCACCCTGTTCGACTACCTCCCGCAACAGGGACTGAAGATCTATTTCGCGAACGCCCGCGAGCAGGCCGAGGCCTTCCTGGCTCAGGCGGCGGAACGCTTCGAACAGCGCCGCCACAACAGCGAGCGCCCGCTGCTTCCGCCCCACATGCTGTACCTCTCGGCGGACGAACTCGCTGGAGGTCTGAAACAGGGCGCGGCCATTCAACTCCGGGACCGGGAGATCCCTTCCCGCGGCAAGGGATTCAACCGTTTCTTCAACTTCGACAGCAAACCGCTGCCGCCGCTGGCGTTGCAGGCCCGGGCCACCCGTCCGGCGCGGGCGCTCGAGGAGTTCCTCGGCGAACCCGCTGCGCGCGTCCTGTTCCTCGCCGAGAGCCCCGGCCGCCGGGAGCTGTTGCTGGAAACCCTGGCCGGATTCGACATCCACCCCAGGGTGGTGCATGGCTGGCGGGAATTCCTTGCCGCGGGGACCTCGCAGGCGCTGGCCGTGGCGCCCATGGAACAGGGTCTGTGGCTGCCCGGGCAGGGTATTGCAGTGGTCACCGAAGCCCACCTTTACGGCGAGCGCGTGCGCCAGGAACGCCGCCGCAAGAAGGCGGAAAGGGACCCGGATCAGATCTTTCGCAACCTAACGGAGCTGCACGTCGGCGCGCCGGTGGTCCACGAGGACCACGGCGTCGGGCGCTACCTGGGTCTGCAAAGCCTCGAGGTCGGAGGGATGGAAACCGAGTTCCTCACCCTCGAGTACGCTCGCGGCGACAAACTGTACGTGCCGGTGTCTTCGCTGCATCTGATCAGCCGCTATACCGGAGTGGCCCCGGAACATGCGCCCTTGCACCGTTTGGGGGGCGATCAATGGGAAAGGACCAAGCGCAAGGCGGCGGAACAGGTGCGCGACGTAGCCGCAGAGTTGCTCAACGTCTACGCTCGCCGGGCGGCAAAGAAGGGGCTGGCCTTTCCTGACCCGGGTGAGGCCTACTCCGCCTTCGCCGCTTCCTTTCAGTTTGAAGAAACCCCGGATCAGCAGCAGGCCATCGACAACGTGCTTCGAGACATGCGCTCAGCTCAGCCCATGGACCGGGTCGTTTGCGGTGACGTGGGCTTCGGCAAGACCGAGGTTGCGATGCGCGCGGCCTTCGTCGCCGCCCATTCCGGTCGCCAGGTCGCGGTACTGGTTCCCACTACCCTGCTCGCCCAGCAGCACTTCGAGAACTTCTCCGACCGCTTCGCGGACTGGCCTATTCAGGTAGAGGATCTGTCCCGCTTTCGTAGCGCCAAACAACAGCAGCAAGTGATCGACGGACTCGCCCGCGGCACGGTGGATATCGTGATCGGGACCCACAGACTGCTGCAGAAGGGGATCCGCTTCAAGGATCTCGGCCTGCTCATCGTGGACGAGGAACACCGTTTCGGCGTGCGCGACAAGGAACGCTTAAAGGCCCTGCGCAGCGAGGTCGACATCCTGACCCTGACGGCAACGCCGATCCCGCGAACCTTGAACATGGCGATGGCCGGTCTGCGGGACCTAGCCATCATCGCCACCCCGCCGGCGGCGCGCCATCCGATCAAGACCTTCGTCAACCAGTGGGACGACGCCCTGATCTCGGAAGCCTGCCTGCGCGAGATCAAACGCGGCGGCCAGATCTATTTCCTGCACAACGAAGTAAGCTCGATCGGTCGTATGGTAGAAAGGGTGCAGCACCTGGTGCCGCAGGCTCGAGTGCAAGCGGCGCACGGGCAGATGCGCGAGCGGGATCTCGAGCAGGTAATGCGGGACTTCTACCACCAACGTTTCAATATCCTGGTCTGCACCACCATCATCGAGAGCGGCATCGACGTCCCAAGCGCCAACACGATCCTCATCAACCGGGCGGACAAACTCGGCCTGGCGCAGCTGCACCAACTGCGCGGGAGGGTCGGGAGATCCCATCACCGGGCCTACGCATACCTCATCGCCCCACCCGGAAAAAGCATCACAGAAGACGCAAGAAAAAGGCTAGAAGCGATTGAATCACTGGAAGAACTTGGAGCCGGTTTTACCTTAGCGACACACGACCTGGAGATTCGCGGGGCCGGCGAGCTGCTGGGCGACGAACAGAGCGGACGGATCCAGGAAATCGGCTTCAGCCTCTACAGCGAGCTGTTGGATCGCGCGGTTCAGGCACTGCGCGCCGGCCGCGAACCGGAGCTCGAGCACCCCCTGGAACACGGCGCCGAAATCGACTTGCAGATCCCGGCACTGCTACCCAACGATTTTCTTCCCGACGTGCACCACCGCCTGGTGCTCTACAAACGAATCGCCAGCGCCGAATCCCGTGACCAGCTGCGCGAGCTCCAGGTGGAGATCATCGATCGCTTCGGCCTGCTGCCGGATCCGGCGAAGAACCTGTTTGCCGTGACCGAGCTGAAACTGGAGGCAATGCCGCTGGGCGTTCGCAAGATCGAGGCCGGAACCCGGGGCGGACGCATCCTGTTCGAGCAGCAACCCAATCTCGACCCCGCCCACCTGATTCGCCTGATACAGACCCGGCCCAAGGAATTCAAGCTCGACGGTGCGGACAAACTGCGTTTCTTCCGCGATCTATCCGACCCCGCGCAACGGGTCGGCCAGGTGCGCGGCGTGCTGCGCGAGCTGAGCGGGACCCCGAGCGGTATTTGAAATTCGCCCGCGAGTAGTGTTCCATGAGCCATCTAGCCCCGAGGAACCCGCGCATGGTCCGACCAGCCGTTCTGTTGCCCGCACTCCTATGCCTGTTGTGCATTGCCCCTTCCGCTGCCGCTGCCGGAGCGCCCTGGTATC
>JAHEIA010000321.1 GCA_024639625.1 Chromatiales bacterium | reverse complement strand
AGAATTGTGCGACAGGTGCCTGGACCCTGCGGTTCTCAGCAGGCGGCAGCCCGACCTGGGTGCAGGCAACCGGCTCGATCGGATCGGATACGGGTTTCGCCGGCATCGCCCCCTACAGCTTCGAAGGCCCGGACAGCCTCGACACCAGCGATCCGAACCTGGCCACCTTCTTCATGCGGGTGATCAACTCGGGGCAGGACGGGATCGACTTCGCGCCGAATGCCGGAGCGAGTCTCTGCGTAGATCCTGGAGTAGCCGCCGGCGTGGACGTTCGCATCGGCGCCAGCAAGACCCTGGTCACGGCCGCCGCACCCTTCGACCCGAGCCTTGATCCTCCGTTGAGCTGTCCGTAACGAGTGGCGGCGTAGTCCCGAACAGGACAGGAGTTTTGCTTCTCAACCAGCGCCAGGGAAGGCGCAGACCCCGCAATCGAATCCGCCGGCAGGACACGGATTGATGACATCTCAATTCCTTCCAGCATGGGGCGAACCTCGGGTTGTTCTTGCTCTGCCGTCCCTATGCGGAGGAGACTGGCAATCCCGCACACTGCAGAACACGGGATCTTGTTCACCATGAGTATCGAATCCCTTTTTTCTGAATCGGACCTCGCGCAGATCCGCGAAACCATCTCTCGGGTGGAACAGAGCAGCGCCGGCGAGATCGTTCCCTATCTGGTAGATCGGATCGATGGGTACGCGGAAGCACTTTGGCGGGCCGCAGTCCTCGGCGCCTTGACACTGGCGCTGGTCGCTGGTGCCAGCTATCCGTTCGTCGGTTTCCGGGGCGCCACCGAAGTGCCCTGGATCACCTTGCCGCCATTGGTCGGGGCGGGCCTGGGAGTGGCGTTGGCGAGGTTACCGCGGATCAGTCGATGGCTTCTGGCAGACCAGGACATCGACCGCCGGGTCCAGCTCCGGGCCGAGGCCGCCTTCCTCGAGGAGGAAGTCTTCGCCACCGAGGCTCGCACCGGCATCTTGCTTTTCCTGGCCGTCTTCGAGCAGCGCGCAGTGGTGCTGGCGGATACCGGGATTCACCGGCAGGTACCGCCCGGGACCTGGGAAGAAGTCGTGGAGGGGATGGTAAGCAGTGTTCGTGCAGGCCGGGCCGTCGATGCAATATGCGGGGCCATCGAACGCTGCGGTGAGATCCTGACGAACCACGGGGTCGCGCGCAAACCCGATGACGAGAACGAACTTACTGACCGCCTCCGGATCAGGCGGTACTGATGATGCAAGATCTCCGGCTCCTCTGCGCTCTCCTGATCCTTGTCGCTGGTTCGACCCACGTCCTGGGGCTGGAGGTTCCGTTTCTGAGCGCCCGGGTGAACGATTACGCAGAGCTGTTGAGCCCGGAGAGCAGGCAGCGGATCGAGACGCGGCTCGGGGCGCTGGAAACCGACACGGGGGCCCAAGTCGCCGTGCTGACCCTTCCCAGTCTGCAAGACGAATCCCTGGAGGAGTTCACGCTGCGCGTAGCCAGGACCTGGAAGCTGGGTCGGAAGGATGTGAATGACGGCGTTCTGTTGTTCGTTTCTCGCGACGACCGCAAGCTGCGCATCGAGGTTGGTTATGGACTGGAAGGCATTCTCACCGACGCCGCGAGCTCGCAGATCATCTCGCAATTGATGGCGCCTCGGTTTCGTGACGGCGACTTCGCCGGCGGCATAGAGGCGGCGCTATCCGCCATCGACGGCGCGATCCGCGGCGATGCGGACGCCATCCCCCTGGTTCAGGAGTCTTCCGGGCCGACGGGCATGGGCGAGAGGATCTTCGTGTTGCTCATCGTCGTCGGGGTCCTTGCGCCCTTCATGTATTTCGCGTTGGTATTGAAAGGTTTTGGCGGCTGGTTCCTCTACCTGTTCCTGACGGTATTCGTATTCAGCTTTTCCCTCGCGCTGGGCCAGACCATGGCCACGATCGTTGCCGGGGTATGGCTTGCCGCGGTACCGATTCTGCGCCTCCTACTTCCGGAAAAGTGGCAGATCGAAGCGGACACCGGCTCGGGCGGAGGCGGCGGCAGCGGCGGAAGGGGTGGGCGCTCGGGTAGGAGCAGAAGCTCTGGCGGTGGTTTCTCAGGAGGAGGCGGCAGCTTCGGCGGTGGTGGCGCTTCGGGGGGCTGGTGACCTTGCCTCCCGGGTGATGCCTGGGGCTACCCGAACGGGTCTCCACCGCGGCATCTTCTCGAATCTCGTTCGGGGTTCCCGGCGCTGCTGTCCAATCCGGTGGGCAGGGTGCGGCCGATGAAAGCTTCCCCGTGGCTGGCGATCGAGAGCCGGCTTCGGGTTGGCTTCCATGCCTCAGCCGCCATCGCAGGCGATGTGCGGCGGGCGCCTCCGTTGCCGCGTTTCTCGGTTGCCCGGTGCTGTCGAGCGTCTATGGCGAGAACTTGCAGCTTGCGCCGCAGCGACAATCGATAATCTGTTCTCCCCCGTTGTCGGTTCGCCGAGCGATCGCCTCGAGCCGTTCTACCATCTGCCGGTAACTCGCCTCGGAAAAGGTGCATGCGGCGTGCAGATGAAAAAGCGCGTCGGTATCCAGGATCACGTGGTCCCATTCATAGGACAGCCCCATGTCAGGGTGGGCTGCGTCACGGATGCGCTGAAACGCCAGTTCGGCCGTTTCCGGGTCTTCGAACTGGGTAACCTGGAGATCGGCGCGCAGAAACAGCTTCGCCTGCTCTGTTTCCCGGTACGGCTCGGAAGATGTGAAGAGATGAAACAAAGAAGTGGCGCTGGGTTCCGATAGTGTATCCGGTGGCTCGTCTGCGTCCCCAGTTGTGCTCGCGTCCTGCCCAGTGGTCACCGTTGTGGTAATGGCAAAGGTCCACGGCAGGCCCTCTACGATCTGCGCGGGATCCAGGGCAAGCGCGGGTGTCGTATCCAACGCTTCTTGGGCAGCGCTAAAAACGGGGAAAGCGCCGCCGACAACCAGGCAAAAAGTGATCAGATATCGATACATGAGAACTGTCCCACCAGATGTTGTGACAAAAAGTGGTGTGGGGTAGCTACCGATCGTGGATGTTACTGCCGGAGCATAGACTAAGGAACCTCGGCCCGCATCCGCCGAATCTCTCTTGCCGGTTTCCGCCGCGCGCCGGAATACCGGAGCGACCTGCCAGTGCCCACTGTGGTTTGGCGACTGCATCTGCGGCCATTGTCATTGCAGCGACTCGTGCATGGGCGCGGGAGATTGCCCATGTCCCTCGCGAGTCGCTCGATCGTCGGGCGACAATAGCCATCGCCTGGGCATTGGTTCGACGACGGCCCCCTGAATCAGGACGGTCCAGCGCGGGTCTGACGCAAGGGCGGGCGCGTACGCTACCTCCTGTTCGCTCTTCCCCTTCTGCGCGGGAACCTTGATCGGCAGGCGCTTTTTCTTGAGGCGCTCGATCAATTGAGCAAATTCGTACTGTAGATCCTCGAAGCCCCGTGTCCCTTCCAGCCGGTCGATCTCCATTCCGAGGGTAACCAGTTCATGAAGATTTCGTTGGGCAATCTGGTAGGCGGCCTCGATGCTGCTGGTCGTGTTCTCGACGAACAACAGGGCCTCCCGCCCTGCGATCACCGGATTGTCGAGATAGTGAAAAACACGGCTTCTCAGGTGATGGAGCCTGTTTTCACGGCGGTATGCGGTATCCGCGGAAGCTCCCTGCGGTGTATCTTTGCGACAAGGTCCGGGTTTGCGCCGAAGCTCGACGCGAAACCGCATTTGGTTGCTGTCCGACGACCGGTCGTCTAGCACATACATCTCCGGTATCTCAACCGACACCCGATCGGAACGCGGGAAATCCCGGTCCAGGCGGAGGATATGACGACGCATGGGAAGCACGAGATCGTCATCCGTATCCTCATCCCGGTCTAGCAGCATCACATTCAACGTCATCGCCCCGTCTTCGATGAGCTGCGTGGGTACGTAATACCAATGCCCGTCGAGCGCCTTTTCCTTGCCTTCCCGAATCTGCATCGATGCCTCGAAGCCCGGCAAGAGACTGAACAGCTCTCCGGGCTCGAGTGCGATCAGCGGCAGATAATCGCCGCGCCCAAGAAAATCCGCGGATCGCTCGACATAGAGCCCCTGTAACCGAACCCAGTAACAATAGCCACCGTCGGCCTCGCACCATCCGGAAACCGCGAGCATGAGGAGCAAAGAGAATTGGAAAGAACGCATGGCGAGCGATAGCATCCGATCTGTTAGGTCTTGTCTTTTGTATGCCCTTCTTTTTTGCACGATGCGACTCACGTACGAGTAGCCTGGACCGAAGTGCTCTTCGATCGCTTTTGGGTATGGCCGCTGCTGGCGTAGGCGGTAGCGATTGCAGCATCGCTCGCCAGAGAAACTTGTTCATATTCGGCCACAGATTTCGCGGCTGAGCGCCGTTGTGCGCGGCGGATCTC
>JAHEIA010000320.1 GCA_024639625.1 Chromatiales bacterium | reverse complement strand
CTCGAAGGGTCCTGGTCCGACCTAAGCAGCGTATCGCTCTACGTGCAATGGGTCGCGTTAGGTGGTGCGACGCTGCTTTGCCTGACTCATCGGTGGCTGCGCAGGATGCCGCATCATTGGTGTGGTCTGAGCGCGTGGGGACTGCTTATGGTGGCTGGGGCCGCCGTGAGCGCCGGCAACAATTTCCTGGTGCTGCGGCGCGGGCTTTCGCTGCAGGCAGACCCCAGCCCGTATCCCGAGCTGCTGTTGAGGACGCTCGGTGTGACCGCCATCGTTGCCGCGTTGGTGCTGCGCTATCTGTACCTGCAGTACCAGTGGCGACGCCAGGTGCTCGCGCAAAGCGAAGCCCGATTGCAAGCCTTGGAGGCACGCATGCGACCGCATTTCTTATTCAACAGCATGAACACCATCGCCCATCTCACGCGGACCCGCCCTGCCCTGGCCGAAGAGATCACGCAGGATCTGGCCGACCTGTTTCGCGAGAGTCTGGACGGCACCGGCAGGGTGTCGTCGCTGGGCTCCGAATTGCGCCTGGCGCGGCAATACCTCAACATCGAGGAGCACCGTCTCGGTGAGCGGTTGCAGGTGATATGGGACCTCGAAGGCCTGCCGATGGAGGCGCAGTTGCCGTCGCTGGTATTGCAGCCGCTGCTGGAAAATGCGGTCTACCATGGGATCGAGCCGGCTCTCGATCCAGGGGTGATCCGCATTCTGGGGCGCTACCGCAAGGGACAAGTCAATATCAGCATCCGCAATCCGCTGGCGCCGCACAAGCCGACCCGTCGCGAGGGAAATCGGATGGCCCTGGACAATATCCGCAAGCGCCTGGCCGGCATGTTCCAGGGCCGGGCGAGCTTGGCGGAAAGCGTGGTCGAGGGACAGTACCAGATTCGCCTAGTGTTCCCACACCCCTGGTTGGAGCTATGAGACTGGTAATCGCCGACGACGAGCCGCTCGCTCGGGAGCGGCTGCGCAGCCTCCTCGCCGAGCTGGATGGCGACTACCGGGTCGTCGGTGAGGCCGCCAGCGGAGCCGAGGTGCTGCGCATAGTGAGGGAGACCGCCGCCGAGGTCGTGCTGCTGGATATTCGCATGCCGGGAATGGATGGCCTGGAGGCGGCGGCCAGGTTGGCGGAACTGGAGGCCCCTCCGGCGGTGCTTTTTACCACTGCCTACGAGAGGTACGCGCTGGATGCCTTCGAGTACCACGCGGTGGGTTACCTGTTGAAGCCGATCCGCGCCGATCGACTGCGAGAGGCGCTGCAGAAAACGGTGGTGCTAAACCGCGCCCAACTCGTCGCCCTGGGGGAATCAACAGCAGCGCCGTCCTCTGTCGGTCGCGGTTATGTTCGCGCCCTCTACCGGGGTGGGATTCAGCAGGTGCCGGTAACCGAGGTGCTGTATTTCCGCGCCGAGCAGAAATACGTTCGGGCGCGCACGGAAAAGCGGGACCTGCTGCTCGATGAGGCGCTCAAGTCGCTGGAGCAGGAGTTTGCCGCGCTGTTCCTACGCATTCATCGCAATGCGCTGATATCGCGCGCCCGCCTGCGCAGTCTAGAGAAAGGGCCGGGAGGGCTGTACCGAGTCAGGCTTGCCGGTTGCGACGAGTGCCTGGAGGTAAGCCGCCGACATCTACCCGCCCTCCGCCGCTGGTTACGCGATTCCGGCGACTCCTGAGCGGACCCGAAGCTGGTTTTCCCTGTCAACTCGAGGGATATGCGGTGGAATATTCCACGCCGAGTCGGCGTCTTTACCCCTGTAGAGACGGCGCGGTGAGCGCCATGGTCGCGCCCCTTGTGCCGCGACCCCAGGACACGGGTAACGCAATGAGAGACCGAGAGCCCGAGGTTTGCGAGCAGACCCTGAACGCCTTGCTGGACGGTGAATTGCTGCCGGCGGAAGAGGCCGGCATCTGGTCAGCGCTCGAGGGGGATCCGGCGCGGACCCGGCGACTGGCTCGCCTGCGGGGTCTAAAGCACCAGGTTCGGGAGGCCTATCGTGATCCACCGTTCCCCTCTGGAGGCATGCGCCAGCCCGCTCCGCGGCGTGCCGTAGGTTGGGCTGCGGTTGCTACTTCCCTGTTGCTGCTCGGCAGTACCATCGGCTGGTATCTGCACCCGGTCCTGGAAGCGCAGCGTTTTGCGCTCATCGATCCCGACGGTCGCGGCGCGCGGCCGGCTACGGCGCTCGGCGGAGAGTTGCGCATCGTGCTCCACCTGCAGGAGCCGGATCAGACCCAGGTTGGAGATCTGCTCGACGAAGTGGAGGCGATGTTGTTGGCGTACCACGATCGGCGGGAGCTGCTGCGGGTCGAGGTGGTGGCCAACGGCGAGGGCCTAGCTCTGCTGCGCGAGCGCCTGACGGAGCACCGGGCGCGGGTACGGGCGCTGGCTCGCCGCTACCCCAATCTTGCGTTCGTTGCCTGCCAGAACACCATCGATCGATTGCGCGTCGAGCGGGGCATCGAAGTCGTTCTGCTGCCCGAAGCGCAGCTGACCCGCTCCGGAGTCAACCATTTGGTCCGGCGGCAGCAGGAGGGATGGGTCTATATCCAGGTGTGAGGGTGCCCCAAGATGGGCCGATTTTTCAGCACGAGTTCGGCGTGGACCGGACATCTGGCACGGGAATGCCCCAACGATCCAACAAACCTGAGGAGGAAACCGACGATGTATAAGCTTTTCATGAGTATTATTTCGAGCGCATTGCTGGCAACCGCGTTACCGGCGGCTGCGGTCGAGACCGGCTACAGCACGCAAAAGGTTGTGTACCACATCAACTATGATGACCCGAAGCAGCAGGCCGGCGCGTTGCGCAATATCCAAAACCATATCAATGCCGTGGGGGCGGAAAACCTGGATCTGAAGGTGGTGCTCCACGGTAAGGGCGTGACCCTCTTGCAGAGGGCCAACGACGACATGGATTTCCAATCCAAGGTATTGAACCTGAAGAGCCAGAAGATCGCGTTCAACATCTGCAACAATACCCTAGTGGGCAAGAAGATCGACTACCAAACCGACCTCTTCGACGTGCGCGAGAGCGACATCGTGCCAAGCGGCGTCGCCGAACTCGCCAAGCTGCAGAGGGAGGGGTACGTCTACATCAAACCCTGATACAGCTTCGCCGGAACCCGGTAGTTTGGCCCGCTGCGACGGGCCATTTTTTTCTCTGGCCTGCGGCGCGCCGCAGGTTTGCCTATGTCTGCGGCAGGAATTAGCATAGCCTTTTCCTCGAGGCCAGAGCTCATGGAGACAGAAATTCTTCGCATTGCCACCCGCAGGTCGCCGCTCGCGATCTGGCAGGCGGAACATGTGGCGGAAGCCTTGTGTCGCCATCACCCTGGGCTGCAGGTGCAGCTCGTGAGAATGACCACCCAGGGAGACCGAATCCTGGATGCGCCGCTGGCCAAGATCGGCGGCAAGGGGCTATTCGTCAAGGAGTTGGAGCAGGGCATGCTCGATGACGCCGCCGACATCGCGGTGCATTCCATGAAGGACGTACCTGTCGAGCTGCCCCCGGGGCTGGAGCTGCCGGTGGTGCTGCGGCGAGAGGATCCGCGGGACGCCTTCGTCTCGACGCGCTACCGCAATCTGCAGGAGATCCCTGCCGGTGGCCGTCTGGGGACTTCGAGTCTGCGTCGTCAATGCCAGCTTGCCGCGCAACGGCCCGATCTGGAGATTCTGCCTCTGCGAGGCAACGTGAATACCCGGTTGGCGAAATTGGATGCCGGCGACTATGACGCCATCATTCTGGCCAGCGCCGGTCTGAAACGCCTGGGATTCGTGCAACGCATCACCGATTTTCTTACACCGGAAGTCAGCCTGCCTGCGATTGGCCAGGGTGCCATAGGGATCGAATGTCGGCACGCTGATGCAAGGGTCAAGGCCTTGGTCGAGCCGCTGCACGATGCGGCGACCGCAGCCTGCGTCGCGGCGGAACGAGCGATGAATCAGCGCCTGATGGGGGGCTGTCAGGTCCCGGTCGCCGGCTATGCGGTGCTCGAACAGGGGCGGCTGGGTATGCGCGGCCTGGTTGGCGAGCCCGATGGCAGCCGGATCCTGCGCGCCAGCGGGGAGGGATCTGAGCGGGAACCGGAGGCGCTGGGTATGGCCTTGGCCGAGCAGCTTTTGCAGCGCGGAGCGGAGCGTATCCTGCAGCATCTGCTCGACGCCTGAGTCCGATGGAGTCCGCGTCGATCGCCTGCAACCTTGCGGGGCTGGTGGTCTTGGTCACCCGGCCCGAACCCCAGGCCGCGCGACTGCGCCAGCGCATCGAGGCGGCCGGCGGAGTAGCGCACTCTTTCCCCGCCATCGAGATCCAAGCGTTGCCCCAGTCGGCGGCCTTGGGTCGAGTCTTGCTCGCCCTGGAGAGCTACGATATCGCGCTCTTTGTCAGCGCCAA
>JAHEIA010000319.1 GCA_024639625.1 Chromatiales bacterium | reverse complement strand
GTTGACTACGAAAAAACCCTCGCGGGCCAGCGCCTGCGCCATCTTTCCCATGGAGCCGCTACTCCTCGCGAGGCCGTGCAGCAGCACGACACAGGTTTGCGCCTGCCGCGCCGCCGGCCCTGGTGTGGCCGGGCTTTGCGGCAAGACCAGCAAGGCCGCGAGGACGAGCCCGCATGTTCGAGCGCGAGCGATCGGCTTACACGTCCTGTCCGCTGTTCCCGCGATCCCGGACTCGATGTTTTGCGCGGATAAAAGCGGAGTGGGGGACGTACAGCAGGTCAGCGATACGCCTTATGTGGTATTCCTCGTACTTGTCGAGCCGCCCATCGGCGTAGGCCACACGCCAAAGGTCCTCGATTATGCGAACCTTCTGATCGGCCGGGAAATGCTCGTTGACCTGGCGCAGAAACGGGTGCAGAGAATGGCTCTCGCGGCCGTGTTCGTGGGCGATCTCGAGCAGTTCTTCCAATTCCTCGTCGCTCAGGCCGAAGTGCTCGCGTAGTGCCTCGGCCACCACGGCCAATTCGGAGTCTGCAACCGAATAATCCACCCGGCTCACCTCCAGGAGCAGCATGGCGGCTGCAAGATGGATCCGGTGTTCGGTATCGGTAGCGCTGGTCTGTGCAGCCGGGTCGAAAAGTTTGCGCAGGGCGCTCAGCATGGCTTCTCCGTGCTCAGTTGCCCGGTTCGCGGAGTTGGTAGCTGCCGTTGTCAAAGGCGCGGAAGAAATGTTCGACCAGGGGATGCTCGATAGGCTCGCGGCTGTCGCCTGGCTCCAGGTTGCGTTCCGCCACGTACGTGGTTACCGGTTGCCCGTCGACCAGCACATGGTACCAAGGACGGTCTTTCGGCGGCCGGCTCCGCGCGACCTCTTGGTACCACTGCTCCGCCCCCTGGAAATCCGCATCCACATCGAATATCACCCCCCGGTAACCGAAGAGCTTGTGATGTACGATTTGTCCGATTGAAAAGGCTGACTCTAACATCTGTCGTTTCTCATCGAATCGAATTGTCCCGGCGATCGCTATACGCATTTACAGATGGGGACACCGCGGCGGGAACTCAATCGGATCGGTTAGCCGAGGCCCGAGGCGCTCTGCGGCCCGTAATCTTGCACAAGCCCGGGCGCCGATGCACCTTCCGACCCCGCTGCGCATCCGCTGGCTTGGCCGGTTGGGTGTCCGGTTGACCCTGTTCGGATGCTCCGCGATAATCGCCGCTCACCTGGGGTTCGTTTGTAAGCTCCAGGACGATGGTGGCCTGTGCTGGTCCCCTCGCAACGTGAAGCTGTAAACCCGGTCAGGCCCGGAAGGGAGCAGCCGCAGCAGCGGAATCGTGTGCCGGGGTGCGGCTGGTGCAGGTCGCCGCCCCACGGCGCAGGCCGGTGACAGGACGCATCGTGAAGTGTCGCGATGCTTGGGTTACACTCCTGCTTTCAGATCGGATTTCCTCGGCCTAGCAACTGCGACCCCGCATGTCCTATCAGGTACTGGCGCGAAAATGGCGGCCTCGCTCGTTCGCCGAGATGGTTGGGCAAGAGCACGTGGTCCGCGCTTTGAGCAACGCGCTGGATCACGAGCGCCTGCACCATGGCTACCTCTTTACCGGGACCCGGGGTGTGGGCAAGACGACCCTGGGGCGCATCCTCGCCAAGGCGCTGAACTGCGAACGCGGGGTGAGTTCCACGCCCTGCGGTGAATGCTCCGCCTGCCGCGAGATCGACGAGGGTCGGTTCGTCGATCTGCTGGAAGTGGATGCGGCCTCCCGCACCAAGGTCGATCAGACCCGGGATCTGCTGGACAACGTGCCTTACGCCCCGGTGCGCGGGCGCTTCAAAGTGTATCTCATCGACGAGGTGCACATGTTTTCCGGGCACAGCTTCAATGCCCTGTTGAAGACGCTGGAGGAGCCCCCTCCGCATGTGAAATTTCTGCTCGCGACCACGGATCCGCAGAAGGTGCCGGTGACCGTTTTGTCACGTTGCTTGCAGTTCCATCTCAAACGTTTGCCGGCGGCGCAGATCCAGGGACAGCTGCAAAAGGTCTTGCGGGCCGAGGAAACGGCGTTCGAGGTGCCCGCCCTGGTCCGTTTGGCGCGGGCGGCGGATGGCAGCATGCGCGACGCCCTGAGTTTGCTGGATCAGGCGATCGCCTTCACCGGCGGACAGGTGCGCGACGCGGACGTGATCTCGATGCTGGGGGCGGTGGGTGAGGACCAGGTCCAATCCCTGCTGCAGCGCCTGGCAGAGCACGACGGCGTGGGGCTGCTGCGCCAGGTCTCGGAGATGGCGGAACGTATCCCGGATTTTGCCGGGGCGCTGCAGCAGATGTTGTTGACCCTGCACCGGATCGCAGTGGCCCAGACGGTGCCGGCGGCGCTGGAAGAAGAATTGGAGCAGCGTGACGGTCTGCTGGAACTTGCAGCTCGCCTGGCGCCGGAAGACGTGCAGCTTTTCTACCAGATCGGTCTGATCGGGCAACGCGATCTGCCGCTTGCCCCCGACCCGCGAAGCGGGTTCGAGATGATTCTCCTGCGCATGCTCGCGTTTCGCCCGGCGCCCGCGGCGGCGGATCAGTCGGCGGCGGGACCTCGGGAGCGGCGAGCCCGAGCAGCTGCCAAACCCGCTCCGGCATCGCATACGCCTGCGCCGACGCGCTCCGCGGCACAAACCGCCGACCGAGGCGCGGCGGTTGCCGCGCCGGTCGCATCGGCGGATAGTGGATCGATCCCAGACCTCAGCGACTGGCACGCCTTGAGCGAGCGGCTCGATCTCGGGGGCATCGCCCGTCAATTGGCGAATCACTGCGAGTTTCATGCCTGGGATGGGAAGACCCTGGGCTTGCGTCTGGACCCCGCGAGCGAACACTTGCGGGTCGGCAGTGCTGAGAAACGGCTGCTGCACGCCTTGGAGGCCCAATTGGGGACGCCACTGCGAGTGCAGATCAGCGTCGGGGAGATCGCGGGAGAGACCCCAGCGCAGCGTCAGGTGCGTCTGCGTTCGAAACGCCAACAGGCAGCGGAAGCAGCGATCCAGGAGGATCCGGTGGTGCAGGAACTGGAGGATCAGTTCGCCGCGGAAGTGATTCCGGATTCCGTGCGACCACGGAGTGAATGAACGGGCCGCGTAGAATATTTTTTCCGGTGAGTGGCCGGGTGGACGAATGAGGAGTCTCAGATGAAAGGTGCGATCGGCAACCTGATGAAGCAGGCGCAGAAGATGCAGGAAGAGATGCAGAAGGCTCAGGAACAGCTGGCGCAACAGGAGGTGACCGGCGAGGCGGGAGGCGGCATGGTGCAGGTAGTGATGAACGGACGTCACGAGGTGCGCCGGGTCAATATCGACGAAAGCCTGATGGGAGACGACCGCGAGATGCTGGAGGATCTGGTGGCCGCGGCGACCAATGATGCCGTGCACAAGGTGGCGGACAAGATGCAGGAGAGTATGTCCGGGCTGACCGCGGGAATGGGTTTGCCGCCGGGTTTCAAGCTGCCGATGTAAGGTCGTGGGCGAGCGTCCCCTACTCAATCGGCTGCTGGATGCCCTGCGCTGCCTTCCCGGTGTCGGGCCCAAGTCCGCGCAGCGCATGGCGTTGCACCTGCTGGAGCGCGACCGTGAGGGCGGCCGCCGTCTGGCGCGGATCCTCGCCGAGGCGATGGAGCGGATCGGGCACTGCAGCCGATGCCGAACCCTGAGCGAGTCGCGGATATGCGCCTTGTGCGGCAATCCGCGGCGCGACGCGAGCCAATTGTGTGTCGTGGAAACGCCGGCCGATGTGGTGGCCATGGAGCAGGCGATCGATTATTCCGGGCTCTACTATGTATTGGGCGGGCGTCTGTCGCCGCTCGACGGCATCGGCCCGCAAGACATCGGGCTCGATGGCCTGGAGCAACGGCTGGCTGAAGCCCAGGTCGAGGAGCTGATCCTGGCGACCAATCCGACCGTGGAGGGTGAGGCAACCGCCCACTTCATCGGCCGGATAGCGAAGGATCGGGGCGTACGAGTGACGCGCATCGCCCACGGGGTCCCCTTGGGCGGAGAATTGGAGTACATGGACGGCGGCACGCTTTCGCATGCCTTCGCCTGGAGGACCGAGCTCTAGATTGGGGCGTCTCTCGTCGCCGATCCGGCGTCGAATAACTGCTGAGGAGTGAAGAATGGACGATTGTTTGTTCTGCAAGATGGCGACCGGCGCGATCGAGCCCGACGTGGTCTATCAAGACGACGAGGTGCTCGCGTTCCGCGATCTGCACCCGCAAGCGCCCACCCATGTGTTGGTCATCCCGCGCAGGCACATCGCCACGACGAATGATCTGCGGCCCGAGGACGCAGGGTTGATGGGAAAGATGTTCATGGCGGCCAAGACAGTGGCGAAACAGGAGTCGATCGATCAGTCCGGTTACCGTACCGTACTAAACTG
>JAHEIA010000318.1 GCA_024639625.1 Chromatiales bacterium | reverse complement strand
ACAGCGTGGCAAAAAGCGTTTATCTGGGGCAATCATCGCGACCAATCCAGACGCACTACCTGTGACCTTGACCACACGAAATCCTTGCAATTCAACAGTCTCTTTGACCAAACTTTCAATGAGCATGAGTCTCCTCTCAGATTCCCAGCTAGATTCGCACCTTCTATGTATCTGGTGGGACTCATGTTCTTCAACCTTCAACCCTACTCACAATGCACCGATTCGCGAGAGGAACCGGTCTATATATGAGCATCCACACTGCGAAATATACGTAACCAAATGCGTTGACAGTGTACGATTTTCGAGAAACTAAGGCCGCAAGGTCGGTTGCGGCCGGGCGGGCCTCATGATCGGCATTCCCTACAGCGGAAGCGTATAGATGACGAATAACGATCATCATGTAGGCACATGGCAACCGCGCCAGAACCGCTTCCTCGGCTGGCTACTGACGACAACGGGCTTCAGCGCTTTCGTCGGCTCGCTGATTCCCGCCATCATCGCCCAAGACGCGGGACCCCACGACGATCTGTACATGCTCCTGAGTCTAGTGATGTTCGGCGGCGGCGCCACGCTGGTCATCTACGGCAAACGGCATCTCACCCGGCGCGCCGAGGATGTGCTAGCCAAAGATCCGCGCGCACCGATCGTCTTCCTGCGCTCTTTCGGCGAGGAATCCGAAGACTTCGGCCTGCGCTCCTTCTTCCGCGCGGTAGGTACGGCCTTCACCAGCCGCAGCATGGGCCTGACGGTCAGCCCGTGGGGACCCACCTTCCAATCCCAACTGGCGATGGTAATGGAGCGTATCGGCCCCTACATTGCGGTGGGCCGCCCAGGGGCTCCGCTGCCCGGAACCGGAGCGGCGCGCTTGTACGTCCCGGACGACCTGTGGCAGGCACGCGTATGCGAACTGCTGCAAGGAGCACGCTTGGTGATCATCCGAGCGGGCACCAGCGCGGGCCTGCAATGGGAGATCAAGAATGTCATGCAGTCGATACGTCCACAGCAGCTGCTGGTGATCCTGCCCATCGATCCTGACGCCTATCGCGCGTTCCGCGACTCCATCGCCGACGCGGGCATAGAATTGCCCGCGCAGCTGCCCAGAGCCACGTTGATGAGCTTCGACGCCCGGTGGCGGCCGGTATTTCTCGAGCCGGCCGGAAAACTGGAGAACACGCTGGCGCCCTACTTTCGCAGCAACGGCATCGCTCCACCAAGTGTCAGCACCTGGGACGCCGTGCGCCTGTTCTTTCGTTGAGTCGCTGGGCAGCGCCGCCGCCACCGGCGCTATATCGGGCCAGGGGCGACCGGTCGGATGGTGAGAGATGCGGAGCAGGTCTCACCCGATCCCGAGCGTCCGATCCTGTCCGCAAGCCGATTGACGAATATCATTAACGGGGACCCATCCTGGCGCTATCTTGCGTATGCGTTAGGACCCTCCTGCCCGGGCGCCACCTCGTCGCGAGGCCTTCTCGGACCCGGCAGCAAGCTCCTGAAGCGCGTGTTCCCTGAAGTGTAGGGCTGTCCGCGCGGCGGCTCCGTCCGGAGTTTTCTCATGAAACTATGTCCTGATTGCCGGAACAAACTACGAGTTCTGGTCCTGTACATCCTCAGCCTGGCCTGCATCGTTGCGCTCGCCACCGGTCTCGTCTTCCAATGGAACCTCTTGCTCACAGGCGGCGTCTTTCTAGCGGGTATGGCGCTAGGCGTCTGTCACATTTACTGCGGCTCCTGCCGGCTTTGTAAACTCTTCCACCGGCACCGCGCCCGCGTCTTTACGCATACGACCTGACCGATCCGGCTGCGCCGCGGCGCATGGGCTCGCTCGCGCAGGCCGGCCGGTGACAGCACCGGAGCGAGGTCACGACTGGGCGGCCTGTTACCTCCCTTGCTACGGGCCCTAGGCACTCGGTAGCGCTTGGTGAGTTTGTTCCCGAGTTGCTCTTCCGATCTGTAAAACGTGCCGGCCCCGGATCATCACAGGCTCCGAACTTGACTAGAACGAACGTTCGTTCTAGTATCGCGCCCCATGCCGACAAGTCACCAACAGCGATCCACTTCTGCACGCTACCAGGTGCTGTTGACGGCGTTGCAGCTGTTTACCCGCAAGGGCTACTTCAACACCTCAATGCGCGATATCACAGGCCAGTCAGCGGTCAGCACAGGCTCCGTTTATCACTACTTCAAGGATAAGGAAGGGATAGCCGCGGCCTTGTTCCACGGCCTGATCGATCGCATGCGCGCGGAGTTGCAGCAGATCATGCGAAGCAACGAAACGGCGCATGACCAGTGCCGGGCAGTGATGACCTTGTTGTTCCGGATTGCGGACGCCGAACCAGAAGTGATGGCCTTCATGCTCTATGTCAAACACCGCGAGTTTCTCCCTGCCGAGCGGCCGATTTGTTCGTCTGAACCGTTCGAGATGATGCGGGCCATGGTGCAGCGGGGGATGGATCGGGGCGAGATCGAACGGCAGGACGTGATGGTCGCTTCCTCCTGCCTGTTTGGCGGCGCAATCCGCATCATCACCTCGGAGTTGGACGGCATCCTGGACCGGCCGCTGAACGAATACCTCGACGCTGTCTGGGTCTGTTCCTGGAGGGCCGTAGCAGTCCGTTAGCGGCCCCTCGATTATTCGCCGATGGCCCCTCCGGGACATGCGCTCGTTCTAAGTCCGCAGCTTGCTCATCGGCACCCTGTATTGGAGGTCACATGGTTTCCGCCACACAACCAGCAAGCCCGCACTGCCTCGGCTGCGTCTATTACCCGCCCAACCTGGCGCCCAGCGCCTATGCGGTGGAAGACTACAAGATGCTGCAAGAGAAAAGTTGTTGCTTCGATCATCGACCCGGGGAGCACGCCTGCCGGGAGACACGCAAGACCAGTTGTTCCCTGATTGACATGAAACAGGCGCAACAAAACCTGCGAACCTAGGAAACGCCGCTATGCGCAACAGATCGTACGCCCTACTTACGGGTTTGCTAATGTTTCTTGTCGGAGGTTTCGTTCTAGCCAGCAGCCCCGTCATCAACGATCAGGCTGCACTGAATGGCCTGAAAACGGGCAAAGGCGTCTTCCTGGTCGACATTGGCGATGCAGCAAAACTGAATTTCTACCTGGAGGTTATCCAAGGTACCCACGAGGGAATGCGATCCCAGGGAGTAGAACCCGACTTCGTCTTAGTCTACATCGGGCCCAGCGTAAAGTATCTTACGACGTCACCGTCAGAAGCCGCCGATGAGGCGGCCGGCGGATTGCTCTTGGAAATCGAGGCCAACGTCGGGAAGCTTGCCGCGCTTGGCGTTAGGCAGGAGATATGCGCCGTCGCAACCCGGGTTTTCGGTGTCGACAACGGCACCGTACTGCCGGGACTGACACTGGTCGGAGATGGTTTCATTTCATTGATCGGCTATCAAATGCAGGGATATCCATTAGTACCGGTATTTTAACTTGCGTACGGCAACGACGGGAGCTGCCCGCGCGATTAGGGCCTCGTCAATTGGCAAAGAGCGGCCGGTCGTCACCTTGGGTCAAAATCGATCCAGTACCGCGTGCCGGGCGATCGTAAAGCAGCGACCGGCACGTGGAAGCTCGGCCCACCGCAAAAATTGTTCGCCGGTCCCAGCTTCCGAGAAACTGCAGTAGTCTCGGGAATCACGCTCGACACCGATGTTTACAAATCGCGGTCGATCCCATGACACCCCTGCGCTAACCTAGCGATCAGAGATCTGCAACGCCGAAAAGTCTTGCCGCGAACTTACCTCAGCCCGCATCAGGTAAGGGGCGACGCTTGATCATTCCAGAGCGATCGCCGCAGCAGCGCGCTAGCTAGTCGATTCAGCCTGACCGATCTTTTCTAGGTCTTAGTCAGAAAACCTGCGGGAGAACTCGCCCACGGCCCACGCTCTCGCAAACACAATCTGGATAACAAGGCTGGTTGCGCTCGCGCCACCCTACGCCATGCCTTCGAAAAAGACGTAGCCTCCGCTCCAAACAATGAATAAGAAAAAGCCCTTCGGCAGAGGCCCCTGCCGCCCCTCAACAACTCACCTAGCATGGTGCCTGTTCTTTACTTTGATCAGCACTCTGATCAGCGGCCCTGCATTTTCGGAAAGCCCCCCCCAGGCGCCGATAGAGATCACGCAGCCCTACCAGATCCACGGTTTTGTTACCCAGACCGCGGTAACTACGTCGGACAACAACTTTCTCGGCGAGACCGACGACAATGTCAGTTTCGAGTTCCGCGAGATTGCGCTTAACGGCTCCTGGCTCATCCACCCTGATCTGCTGCTCAGCGGCCAACTCATGTATCGGCAGGCCGGGCAAACCGAAGAGGACAACCGCTTCCAAGTCGACTACGCCTTTGCGGACTACGGCTTCGTCTCCAACGAGACATACCGCTACAACCTCAGTCTCGGCAGAGTCAAGAACCCCTTCGG
>JAHEIA010000317.1 GCA_024639625.1 Chromatiales bacterium | reverse complement strand
TCCAGCGCACGGAAGTGGAGTTGTTGAAAACACCGAATCTGGGCAAAAAGTCGTTGACCGAGATCAAAGACGTTCTGGCAACCCGCGGGCTTTCCCTCGGGATGCGCTTGGAGAGCTGGCCGCCTGACGGTTACGAGACAGCGGGCGCGAAATAGCCCGGACGCGCAACCAGAAGTATCATTATTGAGACGAAGGAATACTACCGATGCGCCATCGCAAATCCGGACGGCACCTTAACCGGACCAGTAGTCACCGCCATGCGATGTTTCGCAACATGGCCAGTTCGCTGTTCCAACACGAGGTGATCAAGACTACCTTGCCCAAGGCGAAGGAACTGCGCCGGGTGGCGGAGCCTCTGATCACCCTGGCAAAGACCGATACGGTCGCCAAGCGGCGCCTCGCCTTTGCACGCCTGCGCGACAAGGCAACGGTCGGCAAACTGTTCCAGGAGTTGGGTCCCCGCTACCAAGGGCGTCCCGGAGGCTACCTGCGTATCCTGAAGTGCGGCTACCGGGCTGGCGACGCAGCGCCCATGGCCTACGTGGAATTGGTGGACCGCCCGGCTCCAGCCACCGGCGCGGGTGAAAAAGCCGCTGATTGAAGCACGACGGCGCGGCGAACACAGGAAGAACCGGGCCAAGGCCCGGTTTTTTGTTCGTGTCTCCGCTTCGTTGCCAGCCTTGCATATGATCGCCACCTTCACCGATTTCGGTACCGCCGGCCCCTATCTTGGTCAGTTACAGGTTGTCCTCGACGCGCTGGCGCCGGAGATCCGAGTCGCACACCTGCAAAGCGACGCCCCCCGCTGCAACCCCAGGGCCGCGGCCTATTTGCTCGCGGCTTTGGCCGATTCCATGCCGGCGAAGACTGTGTTTCTTGCGGTGGTCGACCCCGGGGTCGGCGGCGAGCGGCACGGACTTATCCTGCGCACCGAACGGCATAGCTTCGTCGGACCGGATAACGGCCTGCTCGCGATCGCTGCCGCTCGCTCCCGGGCTAGCCGTGTGTCGCGCATCCTTTGGCGGCCTCGCCGGATGTCCGCCAGCTTTCACGGCCGTGACTGGTTCGCACCGGTAGCAGCCGAGTTGGCCCGCGGCGCGCCGGTCGCGAGCGCGGAACTAGAACGCAGCGACATGGTGGGCGCGGATTGGCCGCCGGACCTGGCCGAAATCATCTATATTGACCATTATGGGAATGCCTACACTGGTTGGCGGGCGGACCGCTTGGCGGAACAGACCCGCATCGAAGTGGCAGGGCAGAGCCTCGGCTACGCGAGAACCTTCAGCGCGGCCGAACCGAAAGCGGCCTTCTGGTACGCGAACTCCAACGGACTCGCCGAGGTCGCAGTGAATTCGGGCAGTGCCGCGGCGGATCTCGGCCTGGAGATTGGGAGCGCGGTTCGATTCGCCGAACTTGGCACCGGGCCCTGATCTGGCGCTTACGTCGGAACATCTAGAGCGACCCGAGGGTCACTCGCAACGGGAAACAAAAGGAAATCGCATGCTACGCAAGTCAATCCTTGGACTCCTTTCTCTGCTGTTGACCGCGGGGCCCCTGAGTGCGGTCGCTGCGGATGTCTTGTGGTTGGATACCGCTCCGGCGCGTTATTTCACGGCGCAAGATTGGGAAGCGCTTTCGCAGGGGGTCACCGATGCGCTGGAAGAAGCGGCGGACGGTGAGACCTTGACCTGGGACAATCCGACGAGCGGCAGTTCAGGCCAGATTACCGTTCTCAGGAGCTACATGCAGGAGACGGCTCCGTGCCGGAGTGTACGTACCCGAAACAGGGCTGGCGGTCTCCAAGGAGGGGCGGTATACGACTTCTGCCAACAGCCGGACGGCGATTGGAAGATCGTGCCTCCGCAAGGAGTTCAGGGGGCCCCGTAATACCCCAGGTACCAACGGACGAAGCGTTCGAGCCCTTCCTGCAGCGGGGTGTGCGGAGCGAAGCCTACCGCTTGCTCCAGCGCGCTCGTGTCCGCAAAGGTGGCGACGACGTCTCCCGGCTGCATCGGGAGTAGTTCGATGCGCGCGTGCCGCCCCAGGCAGCGCTCCAGGATTCGGATGAACTCCAAGAGCTGCACCGGATCTTTATTGCCGATGTTGTAGATACGGTAGGGCGCATAGCTGGTTGCCGGATCCGGGGCGTTCGCGCGCCAGTTCGGATCGCCGGCCGGCGGTTGCTGAAGCACCCGTACTACACCTTCGACGATGTCCTCGATATAGGTGAAATCCCGCTGCATACGGCCCTCGTTGAACACGGGGATCGATTCATCCGCTAAGATGTTTCGCGTGAAGCTGAAATAGGCCATATCGGGCCGCCCCCAGGGCCCGTAAACGGTGAAGAAGCGCAATCCCGTGCAGGGCAGGCCGTACAGGTGGGCGTAGCTGTGCGCCATGAGTTCGTTAGCCTTTTTCGAGGCCGCGTAGAGCGAGACCGGATGATCCACATTGTCCTGTTCCGCGTAGGGCAGTTTGCTGTTGGCGCCGTACACGGAACTCGATGAAGCAAACACCAGGTGTCGAACCTCCCCATGGCGACATTGCTCGAGCACGTTCGCAAAGCCGACCAGGTTCGCCTCCACGTATTTCTCGGGCGCCTGCAGTGAATAACGCACCCCGGCCTGAGCTGCCAGATGGACCACCGCGTCAAACCGGTGGCGGCGAAACAGCTGCTGCAGCCCCTCGCCATCCGCCACATCCAGCGCGTGAAACTCGAACCCCGGGTTGCTATCGAGGATGCGCTGCAGGCGTGCCTGCTTCAGGGATACCGCATAATAGGAGGTCAGGTTGTCCACACCGACCACCTGTGCCCCCCGGCCCAGCAGGCGCAGGCAAAGGGCGCCGCCGATGAATCCAGCGGCTCCGGTTACCAGGATTTTTCGGTATTTCTCCTGCATATTGCTCGTGCCTCGAATCAGGGAGGCCTCCGCGGAAGGGGTGGGCTTGTTTTTGGGTCTGACGACGTCTCGGCCGCCTCTCCCAGAGATATGATCACTGCGCCGTTGCGATATGGCTGGGCGAAGGAATGTCGGGCAGCCAAGTTCTCGTTCCAGGCCTTGGCGTAATGAATGACCGCTGCCCGAGGATGTTCTTGCAGCCACTTCTGCCAGGGCGTGTGCTTGTCCAGCTCGCGAAGTGGCTCGCGCAGACGACCCAGGAAATGATACTGGTCTGCGTAGTCTCCCACATGCACCACTTCGATACCACGCCGTTGCAGGTCGCCAATGAAAGCGCTCACCGGGCGCAGATCGTTGGAGCGTGCGATCTTAGGGACCAGCCCCAGGTGAAACACGGCCAATAGCAGAGTCGCGCAGACCGCCGTCGCGGCGACGGCCTGCTGGGGGGACCAAGGCCGCCGCCATGCGAGCAAGACGAGCCCGCAGGCGATCAGCCCCAGACCCCAAGGAGCAGCGTCTGCGAGCTCTTGCCACCACCCCACCGGAAGTGAGAAAGGCTTACCCCAGGACAGCACGACGAGCGCACCGCCGGCAAGGAGCAGGGAGAGGCCGCTGGCGCCCAAACGAGGCCGCGCAGCCGGCAAGGTCTCCAATCCGCGCTCGCCGAGCAGGGCCAAGGCAGGGAATAGGGGCAACAGATAGTGCGCTTGTTTGCCGCTGATCAAGGACAATGCCAGGAGCACGGGGAAGAACCAGGCAAGACAGAAGCGCGCGCCCGCCTCGCGCAGGTGACTGCGATTTGCCCACAACATCTGCCAGAAACCTGGCCAGAGGGCAAGCGGGAGCCATAACACCGCCAACAGCGGCAGATACCACCACAGCTCTCGGCGGTGCGCGAAGGACTGCACCATGCGCCCCGCGGTTTGCCCCCAGAGGATCGCATTGGCATAGAGCTCTCCCCCTGCGGCGGCGGCGGGCAGCGCCCAGGCGAAGGCGATCCCTGCCCCCAGCGCGATCGCCAGGAGGAGCCCGGTATACCAAGGTGTCCAGCGTTCCGGGCGTTGCTCCAGGGCCCACCAGGGAGCCAGCAGCGCGGTGGGTAGCACGTGGAGCAGAATGACCGGTCCTTTCGCCAGGATCCCCAGGCCCATGGCGATGCCAGCCAGGAGCCAGCCGCGCGCTCCGCCGTTTCGCCAAGACAAGAGTACCCCGAGCAGTCCGACCAGGCTAAAGAAGACCACCAACATGTCAAACATGGTGGCGGTGGCGAAAGCCAGCCAAAACGCGCTGCCAGTGAGGATCAGAGGGGCAACGGAGACGGGACGCTGTGCATCGGACCACAACAGCCGGCCGATGCGCGGTAGTAGGATCAGACTCGCCATGGAAAACAGGGGAGCGGCCATGCGTGGCCACCAGTCGTTGACCCCGAATAACCACCATCCGGCGTGGATAAGCCAGAACAGCAGGGGCGGTTTGTGGCTGTATGGTTGCCCGTTCTCGTAGGGAACCAGGTAATCTTGCCGCAACCACATTTCCCAGGCAACGGATACGTAACGCGTTTCATCGATCGGTA
>JAHEIA010000316.1 GCA_024639625.1 Chromatiales bacterium | reverse complement strand
GGGTAATCAACCAGGCGCGGGCCGAACTCGGCATACCCCAGATACCGACGGCTACTGCGATCGCTGCGGCCGAAACTCCGCCAGCGCCGCCCGGGGGCGCACAGCCTGCAGCAACGGCAAGCCCTGCGCCGAGCCAAAGCGCCACGGAGACATCCTCCGCACTCACGGTACGCATCAGCCTGGACCCGGAGTTGCGGGGCCAAGTGGGCGCGGATGACCATCTGTTCATCTTCGTACGGGCACACAACGGACCACGCATGCCGCTGGCCGCAGTGCGCAAACAGGTCCGCGACCTGCCGCTCACCCTGACCCTGGACGACAGCAACGCCATGTCACCGCAGTTCGCGATGTCCGCATTTCCGCAAGTAACGGTCGGCGCGCGCATCTCCCGCAGCGGCAACGCCATCCCGCAGAGCGGCGATCTGGAGGGCGAGACCGGCCCGGTTCAGCCAGGCCAGGCCGAACCGGTCGACGTGGTGATCGATTCACCACACGAGTAATTCGCGCCCTTCGGCAAGTAGGGGCGGCCTCTATTTCGCTCTGGGACCCCCCTTCGCAAGCCCCAGGGTCGTTCTATCCGTACCGGTAAGAAGAACGGAATACCAAACGCGGAAAAGGATGTTCCACGGGAGCAACGAGACGCCGCATCTATGCGACACGGATTACAGACGGAGAGCGGAAGCAATCTGGATCCCACGCCGATCCTCCGCGACAGCCTGCTGTTCGGCAAATTATCCGCTCGGCAGATCGAACGCGTTGCCTCGAGGCTGCGCTGGTACCGGCTGCTGGAAGGCCAGTGGCTGTTCAAGCAGGACGAACCGGCAGACCGCTTCTTTCTCGTAGTATCCGGACAAATGAAGCTGTTTTACCTCTCCTCGGAGGGCAACGAGAAGGTGATCGAGGTCTTGCGCGCGGGAGACACCTTCGCCGAGGCCCTGATGTTTCTCGATCAGCCATCCTACCCGGTCAGCTCGGCCGCCCTTACCGACACCTGCCTGCTCGGGATCGACGCCGCGGATTTTCTCGAGATGCTGCGCGGCTCACCGGACACCTGTTTCGTGCTCCTCGGCGACCTCAGCCGGCGCATGCATGCCCTAGTCCGAGAGATCGAGGATCTCACCCTGCAGAGCGCCACCAGCCGAGTTGCCGGCTATCTGATCCGCAAGGCACCCGCGCAAGGCGATCACTTCCGCCTGGAGGTGCCGAAAGGCGTGATCGCCTCACGGTTATCGGTGAAACCGGAAACGCTTTCCCGCATCCTGCGCAACCTCAGCGAACAAGGGATCGTGTCCGTGCGCGGACAGCAGGTAGAGGTCCATGATCGCCGGGCGCTGTCGCGCAAGGCGGACCTCTGCGCGACCCACGACCTACACGCCGCTTTCGATCACACGCAACGCTGAAAGGGTCCGCACAGCGTTCAGCCGCCGGTCGAAGACATGCCCCTCTGCAATACCGTCACGCCGGGCAGGAACCCGTGGCGTTCCGGTTTGCCTTGCAGTGCGCGACAAATCTCCTCACGGATCCGCCGATCGCTGGCCCCGGCCTCCAGCAAGGGCCGGAGTTGCAACCTTTGCTCGGACCCGAGACAGGGATAGAGGGCGCCATCGGCACCCAAACGCACGCGGTTGCAAGAGGCGCAGAAGTGGCGGGACATCGGTGTAATGAAGCCGATCACCAAGCCTGTGTCGCGGACATGGAAATAGCGCGCCGGACCGGAGCCCCGCAGCGCCGCCGGTTCCAGGCCCAGGGTCCTGTCGAGCCTTTCACGCACCCGCTCGAGGTCGATGAGATGCCGGCTCGCGGCGCCCCCCGCGCTACCGACCGGCATGGTCTCGATCAAGCGCAGCGCAAACCCGTGCTTCGCGGCAAACTCCACCATCGACTCCACCGCGTGCTCGTTGATCCCCGCCATGACTACCATATTGATCTTGATCGGGCTCATCCCAACTGCCTTGGCGGCCTGCAATCCCTGCAACACCGGTTCCAGGCGACCTCCGGTGATGCTACGAAAGACCGCGGGGTCGAGCGCGTCGAGACTGACGTTGATCCTCTGCACCCCTGCGTCCCACAGCGCCTCCGCGTGACGCGCCAACTGCGACCCGTTGGTGCTGAGGGAAAGGTCCGTAATGCCCGACGTTTCGGCGATGGCCCGCGCAATTGCAAGGACATCTCCGCGCAGCAAGGGCTCGCCCCCCGTGAGTCGCACCTTGCCCACCCCGAGATCGGCGAAGACACCGATCAAACGCTGGATCTGCCCGGCGCTCAACCATTTTTCCCGCGCCTGAAAACCTCGATACCCGTCCGGGATACAGTACCGGCAGCGGAAATCGCAGCGATCGGTCAGCGAAAGGCGTAGATAGTCGACCCGCCGGCCGAAGGAGTCCTGGAGCATATCAGGTGCGCCTCTCATCCGGGTTTTGGATAGTGCGATTCGCACCATCACAGAAAACGACAGTGTGCAGGATCGCCGCCGCGGCAACGGGGCTCGCAAACGAGCTGGCTGAATCTTCCGAACATCTTTCCCTCGCCAGCGCCGCCGGGAGAAAGACACCCGCTCGGACCGCGGGAATGCGTCCGCCCGGTTCGCGGTCGGCGCGGACCCCCTGTGTTGTTCTATTCGTGGACCGCGAGCACCGAACTCTGGTCTTCCTCGTACATGTCGGGCAACGAGTGGGCGATCCCCTTGTGGCAATCGATGCAGGTCATTCCCTCGTCTGCTCCCAGGATATGTTGATCCATGCCGCGGCGACCCTGGCGCGTGTAGTCCATGGAGTCGAATTCGTGGCAATTCCGACACTCACGGGAATCCGTCGCCTTCATGGAGGCCCAGACGTTGCGCGCGAGTTCGAGACGCTTCGCTTCGAACTTCTCCGGCGTGTCGATGGTGCCCAACGCCTTGTGATACAGCTCGTTGGTGGCCTGCACCTTGCGCACCAATTTGTGCACCCAGTCCTTGGGGACGTGGCAGTCCGGGCACGTCGCCCGCACACCGGTGCGGTTGTTGTAATGGATGGTGTTCTTGTATTCCTGATACACATTCTCGTACATCTCGTGGCAAGAGATGCAGAACTTTTCTTGGTTCGTAGCCTCCATTGCGGTGTTGAATCCACCCCAAAAGATCACGCCCAGCACCAGGCCAATGGCCAATACGACCCAAGGCGACTTGCGCCGCAAGAAGCCTTTTTTTGTTTCATCCGACATGGGTAAATCCCCCTGTATCACTCGACTCAGTCTGAAACCCGGCTTACTGGATCTTCAGGGCATCGACCGGTTTGAACGTATTTTCGACCAAGGGTTGGGCATTGGCCTGCGGCACGTGGCACTGGGTGCAGAAATAGCGCCGCGCCGACACATTGGCGAGGATGGCGCCGTCTCGGCTTTCGAAGTGAGTCTGGCTGATCTTGGTGGCCTTCTTCGCCTTGTAATTTACCCAACTGTGGCAACTCAGGCATTTGTTGTGCTTGATGTTGATAGTGTACATCTCGATCTGGTGCGGTATTAGCGGGGGCTGCTGCAGGTAATCCCGGGGAATGATCGGTTGATCCTTGAAGTAGGGCTTCAAATCCGGGGTCGGCGACTGCATCTCCACGCCCATGCCGCCGCGCAGCGACTCGACATCGGCCGCTACTGACTGCCATGCCATGGCGAAGCCGACGAGCGAGAGGGCAATTCCCAAAATCATAGATTTTTTCATGGCAAGACCTCACGTTTCTCTGCGCCCCAGCGGGCGATTTGATTATTGAATCTGGATGAGAACTCGAATACATCGCGGGCGCATACGTCGATGCAGCGACCGCAGTTGGTGCAATTTCCGGAACGAATCACCGGGCCCAGCCCCTTCTCTGCGCCCTTGAGCGCCGGACGAATCACCTGATGCTCGGGGCACACGGCGAAGCAGTCCATGCAGTCGTCGCAGGCCTCTCGATTCGCTGCGCTGACACGAATCAGGCTGGCATGGCCCAGCAGGCTGTAGAAGGCGCCGACCGGGCATAGATGGCCACACCAGGCGCGCTTGGCAACCAGCAGGTCGAGCAACAAGATGGCCAGCGCCATGCCCCAGGCGAGCCCCATGCCGAATACCAGGCCGCGGAACACGATGGAAACCGGGTTGATCAGCTCCCAGGCAATGGTGCCGGTCACCAGGGCCACGAGCAGGCTGGCCCCGAGCACCCAATAACGGGCGCTGCGCGAGATCGTGGTGGCGGTCTTGATTCCGAGCCTGCTGCGCAGCCACTCCGCCGCGTCGGTGATCATATTGACCGGACAAACCCAGCTACAGTACGCGCGACCACCGACGACGAGATAGAACAGCAGCACGATGACCGCCCCCGTGAGGGCGGTCAACTCCAACGGCCACTTGCCGGCGAAGACCGATTGCAGCACGACGTAAGGATCGCTCAGGGGAACCGTCTCGAGCACCAGGCTCGCGGCCAGGTTGCCCTTGATCAGCCAGATCGCGAACCAGGGGCCCAACAA
>JAHEIA010000315.1 GCA_024639625.1 Chromatiales bacterium | reverse complement strand
GCCACCTGGGGATTTAGCTCCACCGCCTGGATCTCCGGTGCGTCGTGATAGATCGCCTGCAGCACCTCGCCACCGCCACCGGCACCTAGGATCAGCACGCGGTCGGGTTCGCGCACATGGTAGGCCAGCGCCGAACTCATCTGATCGAGGTAGGCCAGATCGGCACGATCGCCTTGGAAACGGGTAATCGGTGTCAGCCCATCCCCATCGGTGAAGACCCCGAGCTGGGCTGGAGGCTCGGCGTCGCTGTTGAGACTCAGCCCGGGTGCGTGCCGCAGCGGTGTTTGCCGGCTCTCTACCACGCTGATCAGTCCGAGCGGACTGGAACGCTCCAGCAGCACTCGCGTCCCTGGAATGCGTAGCGTCTGGGTCAGCTCCTTGTACTCCGACGGCCGCAGCTGCAGCCAGGTCTCCGGCAGATGGAGCAACGCGACAGCCAAGAGCGCCCAGCCAAGGGCCAGGCGCCAAGCAGCGCGCAGGCGCAACTCGAAACCGGCGACAGCGGCCGCCAGTAGACCCACTAAACCGAGCACCTGCAGCAGACTTATAGGCGCGAGCACGTACAAACCGAAGATCACCGCAAGCGAACCCGCTCCGGCGCCCAGCAGGTCGAAACTGTAGATACGCGGGATTCGATCACCGAATCGCTGAAACGCCAGGCACACGCAACTAGCGGCGAAGAAGAAGGGAACGAACAACAACAAGTAGGTGCCGGCCAGCCACAACCATTGGCGACGATCCCAAAGCATCTCCAATGTGTTGAAGGGAATCTGTTGCGCCAACAAAAAGCAGGCGACCGCGCTGACGCCGAACAACGCTGCGCCGGCAATATAGACGCCACGAAAACGGGGCACCACCCAGGCACGCGCCAGCGTAAGCAGGCTTCCGCTTGCGCCATAGCCAAGCAGCGCAAGGCTGATCACCATGTAGGCGAAATGGTGCCACTGCACTATAGAGAACAGCCGCGTCAGCAACACCTCGTAAGCCAAGGCCGCCGCGGACAACAGGAAGATCGACCATTGAGGGTAGGCGTGTGGGTCGACCTCTGCCCGCGGCCCCCAAGCGATGCCCCGCATCGTTCAGCCCCCCAAGGCTACCCAAGCCTCAATGCTCACCCACCAGGGGCACGAAACGCACCGGCAACAACTGACGGGTCTGGACCTTCCCGGCGGCGGTCTTCTCCACCAGCATCAGCTGCTGGATCTGGAAGCGCCCGCCGACAGGAATCAGCATCCTGCCGCCCGGCTTGAGCTGACGGATAAGGGGTGGCGGTACGTGGTTCGCCGCCGCAGTCACCAGGATGGCATCGAAGGGTTGGTGTTCCTCCCAGCCATGATAACCGTCCCCCTGCCGGGTGTGGACATTGCGGTATCCGAGCTGCTGCAAGCGTTGCGCCGCCGGCTCGGCCAGCTCGGGTACGATCTCGATCGAGTAGACCTCGGCCCCCAGTTCGCCGAGGACCGCTGCCTGGTAAGCGGAGCCCGTCCCGACCTCGAGCACCCGGTCGCCCGGCGAAACCGCTGCCAAATCGCTCATCAAGGCAACGATATAGGGTTGCGAAATGGTCTGGCCATGACCGATCGGCAGGGGGCGATTCTCGTACGCATAGGCGGTTTGCGCGCGCGGTACAAAGGCATGCCGGGGCACCCGCCCCATCGCCTGCATCACCCGCTCGTCCAGCTCCTGCTTATCGATATACAGGGCGGTCGCACGAACGTCCGCTGCGATCTCCTCCACCATCCGTGCGCGCAAATCGGCGTAATCGTCTGCCCGCGGCTCCGCGCCCGGCAGGATCAGGGAGCACAGCCCCGCCAGTCCTACACAAAAGTACACAAACCGATTCGGGCCCGACTCGCCCGGGCAGCGCGGATCAATTGGCCTGCTCGAAAACATAGGCACCATAGCCCACGACCTGATCTTTCGGCCCCGCGGTATCGCCTGAATTGCGCAGATCCAGGACGTGCGCCCGCATCCTGTGCGCCTGGGCCAAGTGCAGCAATCCCTGCACCGGGATACGACCGCAGGCGTCGTCGTAGCCGATATCCGCCGGGCGCAGTTGGGCGATCGCGCGCGAAGTGGCCTGGTCCATTTGCCGCGCGGTCGCATAGTCATGGTAATGACTGAGATCGGAGCTGATCACGAAGCGTGTCTCGTCCCCCCCCCAGAGGCGCTCCAGCACGGCGGCCACCTCCTGCGGGGAGGCGTCGCCGACCAGCAAAGGCACGAGGGTAAAAGCTTCGAGCACCTGTTGCAGAAACGGCAGCTGCACCTCTAGGCTGTGCTCCATGACATGCGCCCGGTCCATGACCCTGACCTGCGGTAGATCCGCGATCTGCCGCAGCGCCTCCTGGTCCACCGCGATGCTGCCGAGGGGCGTGACGAATGCCGTGGCCGAACTCGCGGCCAGGCCGCGGAACGACACTCGATGGGACGGCCCGAGCAACACGATGCGCCGGATCGCATCGCGCTCTGCGGCAAATTCGGCGTAGGCGCTGGCCGCGACGGACCCCGAGTAGATATAACCCGCATGGGGAGCGACGATCGCCTTCGGGCTCAAACCCCTGGGCGCCGTCTGCTGCAAAAAGCCGGCTACGACGCGTTGTAGTTCACGCGCATCGGCCGGGTAGAACATCCCTGCAACCGCCGCTTCACGTATCTGAGACATGCTCCGCTCCTCGCGCTGAAATCAGAGACTCTCGGCCCTCCTACCCACAGTTTAGGCCAAACTTTCCGCTCCCCCTGCACTCGCGTCAATCTCCCGTCTGCAGCCGCCGCAGTTCCTTGCCGAGCCGGTCCACCGCCTCGGACCCCTCGTCCCGCGGCAAGTGAAGATTGATGAACACCAGCCGATGCGGGTTTGCCTGAGCGGCGTTCAGGGCGTCTTCCAGTTCGCCTTCCGTCCTGACCTCGAGACTGAGCGCATGGCCGCCGAACGCCTGCGGCAGCTTGTGGTAATCCCACTGCTGCAGGTCGTTGTAAGGTCCGTCGTGGATCAAGCGCTCGATCACGTAACCGTCGTTGTTCAGAATGAAGATGATGGGGGTGCAGCGATGGCGCAGCAGGGTAGACAACTCCTGGGCGGTCATCTGGAAGGCGCCGTCGCCTTCCAGCAGCATCACCCGCTGGTGCGGCCGCGCGAGACAGACGCCGAGGGTTGCGGGGAGACAGTAGCCGATCGAAAGATAATACGCCTGGGAGATGAAATTCTCCGCCTGCTCGATATAGATTTCGCTGGCGGCGAACATGGCATCGCCGGTTTCCGCCAGAAGGACCAAGTCCCGGTCGACAAAGCGCTTGATGCGTTCATAGAACCGTGCGACCCGCAACGGCCTGTCCGCCTCCGCGGTGTAGCTGCCGGTGGCTGCGTGCGGGTTCTCCGGGTGGGAAGATGCACAGGAGTGATGCTTCACCGCGTCCGAAAGAGCGCTGATGAAGTCCCCCAGCCAGACCCGGTCGTAGTGATGGCTGCGAATCCGCACTTTTTCCATGTTGGCGCGGATGGTGTTGTCCGCCGGGAAGTGGGCGGTAAAGCCACCGGTGTTGATGTCGGTGGTCATGGCGCCGAATGCCAGGAGGGCATCGGCGCTCTCCACTTGGCGTCGCACCGCGTCTCTGCTGAGGGCGCCCATGTAGACCCCGACAAACAACGGATGCTGCTCCGGCAGGACGGATTTTCCGTCGATGGTGGTGGCGAAAGGGATTCCGGTCTTTTCCACCAGCGCCAGCAAGGCATCTGCGAGGCCGAAGCGATGCACCTCGACCCCCGCCAGGATGATGGGCCTGTCGGAGGAACGGAGCAAGGTGGCGGTTTCCTGCGTGCACTCCGCTAAAGCCGCGGGATCCGAGACCCGCTCCCGCTTGGACACCAGAGCGGTCGGCGCTCGGCAGGGGGCATCCACCATGTCCACCGGGACCTCCAGGTAGACCGGGAGCTTTTCGAACAAACCATTGACCAGGACCCGGTCGATCTCAGCCGGCGCGGTAACCGGGTTGGTCAACTGGGCGGAATCCACAGTTACCTTCCGGTAGATGTCCCACTGCATGCCGTAGGTGGTCACCAGATGGTGCATATGGGTGTGGGCCAGCCGCTGGGTAGAGCTCGGCGCTCCGCTGATGAACACCACCGGAACCCGCTCCGCATACGCCCCCGAAGCAGCATTGACCGCGCTCAGCCCACCGACGCCATAGGTAACGCAGACGCCGCCGATGCCGTTCACCCGGGCGTATGCATCAGCGGCGTAGCCGGCGTTCAATTCGTTGCAGGTGCCGACGAGTTGGATGCCGCTCTCCACAACCCGGTCCATGAAGTCCAGCACGTAGTCTCCCGGGACACCGAACAAGTGGCCCAACCCCGCTTCTTGCAGGCGATGGATCAAGTAACGTCCTACGGTTGTGCCCTGCACGGCGTTGCCTTCCTATCGGTGAAGAAATCAGGAGGTGCGGCAGCTTGTCCGGCCGGCGGCATCCGTCAATCCCG
>JAHEIA010000314.1 GCA_024639625.1 Chromatiales bacterium | reverse complement strand
ATTGGGACGCCTCGCGGGCATCGCCATCGCCGACTTTCTCTTCGACAGGGGCCCCGATCCAGCACGTATGGTGCGCCGCAACCGGCCCGCGTATCCGTGCAAGAAGTTCCTGAGGACACTCTACGACGGACTTCCTCGACACGACGGATTGTTCGACTTCCTGTTCGCCCTGCCCTGGTTCCGCGGCCTCTCGCAGTTGGTCTTTTATCACCAGCGCGGGGTGTTTTCCCTGCAGGGATGGCGCGACATCCTCGGCATCAAGCCGGTGGACTGATCAACGCCACTCGCTCTCCAGGCGCATGCGTTTGAGCCGGCTGTGATCCTCGGGAGTCAGACCAGCGATCGCCTTGTTGAGAATATCGAGCAGAACCAAATTGTCCTTGGGGACACCGATGCGCAGCTGATCCCGATATTCGGTGCTGCCGATCATCTTCAGATTTCGCAACCCGAGGCGCTGAATGGATTCGGCCACCAGATAGAGCGGGCCGAGGGTCGCGGCGAACTCGCCGGCTGCGACCTGCTGCAGTCCCTGCTCCATACTGGCCACGTATACCAACCGGATGCCAGGGTAATCCTGGCGTAGCTTTGCGGCGTAAATATACCCCTCCACCATAGCGAGAGCATGGCCGTTCACGTCGGCCAGGTTCTTGATCGCCTGATCCTCGGCAGCGACGACGAGTACCGCCGGCGAGCGGATATAGGGCTCGGAAAACGCCAGGTACTGGCTTCTCTCCGCGCTTTCATTCAACGCCGAAACGACATCGCACTGGCCGGTCCGGTAGAATTGCTGGGTCTCCGTCCAGCTTTGAACCGGGACTGGCCGCAGGGAGATCCCAAGCCGCTGTTGCAACAGGCCCATGTATTCCGCTACGAGCCCGACGTGCCGGCCCTCGGCGTCGAGCCCCTCGTAAGGCATCCAATCCGGATCGACACACATGCGCAAGACGGCGTGATCTCGAAGATAGTCTTGTTCGGTCGGGGTGAGCCGCAAAGTATCCGGCTCTGCTTCGGCCCCGGAAACGATTGCTGCGGCAGCGAGCAGGATTGCTGTCGCCGCTGCGCGCGCAAAGCGCAGTGAGCACGAGGGGCGACCGTCCCTGGGGATGCGAATCTTCATGCAAAGGCTCCTGCGGCTGAGAAAGCGAACCATGAATTCCGATAATCTGCTTGATGGCATTATTCCATCCCCAGCGGAGGATGTCAGGGTCCCATGCGAGGGAGGAAGGCGGCATAAGCAAGACATCTGGGATTGCGTCGACGAGCTCGACAAGAACAAGAATTGAGAGCGTTTGTTGTCGCGGCCAAGCGCTTTGTTCTCGGGTCTCGGGGGCACTAGAAGGCTGTCTCAAGGCCTCGAAGCAGGATTAATCAATATATTAGCGTATTTTAATTGAATGTCCGCCAATCAGGGTCAATACTTTATTTGTGAGAGTGAGTGGAAGGTCGTGCGCCTGCTCGCGCAGGAGGGGCGTTAGAAGCAGCACGAGCGCACGCTTACGAGTCGAAAGGAGGTACGCCCATGGCTCTCAAGACCCCGATTGTAACGCTTTTCACCCTTTTCCCCCTGGTGTTCTGCTCGGCAGCCTGGGCCGGCCCGGAGACGTCCCCGGGACCCGAGGACGAGGTAGAGGCCGCGTTAACCGAAGAACCGTCTGGGGTTCCAGAGACCCCCGAAGCAGACGTCACGGCGAGTGTCGAGTTCGTGCTGCCCGCCGCACCGCCACCCAGCCTGCAAACCTTGGTCGATGAGCGGCGCGATGCTCTGCGCAAGCGCCGCAAGGCACAGTTTGACCTTTACAGCGGGCGCCGTTTCTACCTGCCCCCAGGGCTGTTGGCCCACACGGAGGCAATGGACCGTTATCGCGACGCGGTGCGCGAGCTCTACCGCCAGCAGCGGGACTACAACAAGATGTATCGCGATGCTCGGATGAGCTACATGAATCCGTGGTCCAAACCGTTCCATGACCTGGCAGAAGAACGCCACTACGCGATGCAAATGGACCAGTTGGATTGGCAGGAGCTGCGGGACGAGCTGACGCTCGGTCCCCCGTTCGCTTACGCGGGTCCGCTCGGATTTCCCTGGTAGCAAGCGCGATGCGCGCAGCGCGTAAGTAGAGATCGGCTTCCCCACCAAGGCCGGCAGGGATGCTGGCCTTGCAGACCGTGCGGGAGGGTTTTCGGGCGCATCAGGCGAGGGCCTAGGGCGTAGCTCGTTACCGCGGATGATCGGCCGAGCCCTTGATTTTTGCCGACCCTGATACCGAAGTAGCCCCCTCTTCTCCCCCAAGGAACGGAGCGGGGCCGGCCAATCGCTGGCTCTGCTCGATCCTCCGCATCAGCGCCACCGCGTCGCAGAGCGCCACGCCGCCTCACCCGGGAGCCGGCGGTGTCTGCGCGGAGGGTCTTTGCGGGCGGTGCGTCAATGTCTTGCCGCTAGGCGGCGACGCAGCACCGGCGAGGCGGTTTGTGTCGTCACGCCCCACCAATACGGGAGACCGCTGGCTCACACGCTCCTGGCGCAGACGGAACAGATACCCGCCCAGCGCACCGCCGGCGGTGGTCAAGGTCAGCAGACCGATCGTGACGAACTGAGTGAACAGCATGAGCAGCCCCAGGCCGAGCACCGACGCGAAGGACGCTCCGACCTTGAAACTTGCTTTGGCCAAGACTCGGTCCCGCTCCTTAGCGATCTGTCGATGGCTCTGCTTTATCACTCGGCTCTTCTCACGCTCGGCCTTGAGCCGGATCTGCTCGCGCTGGTGGGAAAAATCGCTCTCCGCCTTGGCCACGGCATCCTTGCTGAAATTGCCGGCCATCGAGGCAAACCAGAAGGCGGCGAGCAGGCTGATACTGAGGGCGGCGACCGCCAGCAAGGGCCACAGTTCGGCGTTATCCGCGCCCATGGCCGCATAAAGTAGCGCACCCCCGGCCACTTGGAGCAGGAGGATGCCGACAAAGAACTTGAATACAATGCTGATCTTGAGACGGTTCATACAGGCGTCGCCCAGTGCCAACTATGCAAAGACTAAGCGCCTTCGCCCGCCGCCGCAATCCACCGCCGCGGCCTTCCAAGACGGCTTCGCTGACTCGGGTCGCGGGGCGACCGAAACCATGCTAGGGCGGACACTCGGTCCGCTGGCGGGCATGTGGGCGGTCTGGGGCGGGCTGCTGCTGTGGACCACATTCGCCCAACGCCTGAACTGTCCGGCCAGCGCCCCGTTCCTGATCTTGCTCATGGCAAGCATCGCCCTCTCGGGGGCAGAGGCGGCTTTCTACCGCCGGCATGCCTTCGTAGCGCGCTATCTGGTAGCGGGGGGGACACTCTTCCGCCTTCTCAGCGGTCGATTTCTGACGCTGATTTGGCAAGGTGCAAAGGGAATCCTGCTCGGCCTAGCGCTGCTGATCAGCAGTCTGCGGTTCGCTCCGCTGGAATGGCTGGTGCTGTTTCTCGATACCTTTTTTCTGCTCGCGCTCACGCGGCTCTTCGCATACTGGCTGAGCAATGAGGTGCGGATCGAGTATCGAATGCCGATGGCCCGCCGGTGGGCACTCCGGTTGAATGCCTGGTTACTGTGGCTGGTGCTGATCGGCATCCTTTTCGTCTCGCCGCACGAGAACTACCAAGGTCTGTCATGGCAGGAGGTGGTCGCCTACAGCGCAGCGCAAATCGCCTTGCCGTGTGATGTGCTGGGGTTGCTGGCACGCTTGAATCTGATCGGCGAGGCGCTACCACTTTGGGCAGCGCAGAACCTGCTCGGGGGTCTGCAGCGTCCCGCCGAAACCTTGTTTGCCTGGGTCCTGTTCGTTGCCGCTTTCGGGGCGTCCTTTCTCGTTGCCTGGTCCTACAGCCGAGCGTTGGGGGGAGTTGCGTCACAACCGTGGAAGCTCTTTCCGCCTGACCGCGGAGCAACGCCTTGACGCGAACCGGCCGCGACACGAACCCTGCGCCTGTGCGACCCCGCCTCGCCCGCTGGTTCTGGAGCGGGTTGTTCGGGGTACTCCTGCTGGGACTGCTGCTGGCCCTGTTCGCCGGCCTTCGCGAAGGCCGGCATTGGATCGACGCCAACCTCGCCGGGAGCGACCTGCCCCCCGCTTGGTCGGCAGCGGTTCGCGTGACCCTGAACGGGGGCGACACACTTGATATCGAGGCCGCTGCCGTGCCACAGATCAGGGAGAAGCTACACCAGCGACTCGAAGTCCAGCGCGCCGCCGTGCAGCAACACATGTCCGAGGTCCTGGATTCCGGCCTGGAGACGACCTTCGCCGAGGCGTCGGTACAGATTCCCCGGTTTCTGGACTGGTATTACTCCCTGGGTGGCGAATACAGCCGCCTATTGCACGCCGCATGGGGGAACCTGGACGCCTTGCTCGAACAGCAGGTTGCAGAACTCATCTTCCAGCCGGCGGGAACCGCCGCCGCCATAGACAGCCTGACCGGGCGACTGGATTCTGCCGCGGCAGAGCAATTGCGCGGCAGCGCG
>JAHEIA010000313.1 GCA_024639625.1 Chromatiales bacterium | reverse complement strand
GACTATCCAGACCGTGATGAAGAACTGTCGATCCTGGAACTCGACAGCCAGCAAATGCAACACGAGCCGGAACCCCCGAAGAATCCGTTGCCGCAGAAAGACCTGTTCGCCATGCGCCAGCACATAGCCGAGCTCTATCTCGACCCGAAACTCAACCACTACATCGTGGATCTGGTCCAGGCGAGTCGACAACCCTCGCCCTACGACAAAGACCTAGCGCGCTGGATTCGCTTCGGCGCGTCGCCCCGCGCCTCCATTGCCCTGGCGCGCTGCGCTCGGACCCGTGCCTGGCTGGACGGCGACACCTTCGTCTCGCCACAGCATATCCAGGCAGTCGCACCGGAGATTCTGCGCCACCGCATCCTCCTCACCTTCGAGGGAGAAGCCGAAGGCATCACGACCGACGTTGTGATCCAGCGCCTGTTGGAGCGCGTCGCCCTGCCCTGATTCGGGCTTCCGCAGCCGCGATAGAAGATTCTTTATGACGCTACGTCCACGCATTGACGACCTTCTGGAGTTACGCCACCAAGCACAAACCCTCGGTCTGGCCTCGCACCATCTGGTTAACTCCACCTTTGCTGGGTTGTATGCGTCCGTGTTCCGTGGCGCGGGGTTGAACTTCGAGGAAGTGCGGGAATACCGGGAAGGCGATGACATTCGCAACATGGACTGGAAGGTAACGGCGCGCACCAACCTGCCACACCTCAAGATCTTCCGCGAAGAACGAGAGCGTGCAGTAGTTTTCTGTGTCGACAACGGTCCTCACATGAGCTTCGGCACCCGCGGTACCTTCAAATCGATCCAGGCCGCGCGCGCCGCCGCACTCCTCGGCTGGGCAGCGAATCGACAGCACGACCGGGTAGGAGGACTGCTGTTTGGCGACCCCGACCAGGGCCCGCGATATTTCCGCCCGGCACGCGGACGGCGCGCCTTGTGGCAGATGTTGAAGACGCTTGCCGAACCGGGCGGCAGGCGAGTGAATATTCAGATCGACTGTCTCGCCGGAGCACTGCAGCGGGTCGATCGGGGCGCCAGCACCGGCTCACTGATCTTCGTAATCGCCGATTTCAATCGCGATACAGGAAGTCTCGACAAGGTGTTGGGTTCGATTACGCAGCGCCACGCCGTGGTCTTGCTACCCGTGGACGACCCGGCGGACCGATCCATCCCTGCCATGGGTTCCATGGTATTCATGGGGGCGGATGGCGAGTTGATCGAGGTCGACACCAGCAACAAGACTGCCCTAAGTGACTATTCAGCGGCCTGGGAAAGGCGTCGAGACGCTTTGACTTCACTGGCCACGAGACTGAATCTGATTACGCTGCCCATTCGCACGGACGAAGATATCCACGTCTCGCTGCTGAAAAACCTGCAGCGCTACGCCAGCCACCGAGTACTGTAGATGCAACCTGCCGTCACCCAACTCATTGACATCTATGGACTCGACCCTGCCTCCTGGTGGCCGCCCGCACCCGGTTGGTGGCTCGTAGCCGCATTGTTCGTCCTCGGGCTTGCGGCGTTGCCCAGGCTGCTTCCGCTGCTCGCCAAAGCACGCAAGAAGAGGCGCCCGCGCTGGCAACGTGACGCCCAGCGGCGACTGCACAACCTGCGTCGGCGTGCGGCCTCACAGGAAGGCAAAGAAACCGCGAGCGAGCTCTCGGAGCTGCTGCGGCGGATCGCGATGGCGCGTTTCGGGCGCGCCGCCTGCGCCGGCCTCTCGGGGCAGGGTTGGCTGGATTGGTTGCATGAAAAGGACCCGACCGGTTTCGACTGGCAGAGCAATGGCCGGCCGCTGCTCGAGCTTCCGTACGCCCCGGACGGCTACCTCGGTGACACGGAGCGTCTGCAGCAACTCATTGACGCCGCCCTGCTCTGGACCGTGGCGTCCGAGGAACCATCGAATGTTTGATTTCCATTGGCCATGGATGGGCTTGCTGCTGCTGCTGCCTTTGTTGGCGCGTTGGTTCTGGCCGCTCCCGGCGGACAAGGCGGTGGAACAGCTCGAGGGGCAACGCACAGTACTCCTCCACCCCGCCCTCACCCATCTACGCGAGGCGTTTCCAGTGCGCAGACCCGGTACACCCTTGGGCAGCCGCGTACAGCGCATCTTGATGGGACTGCTCTGGCTGAGTCTGGTCCTCGCGCTGATGCAACCGCAATGGCTGGAGAAACACACCGAGATCAAGACCGAGGGATACGACCTGATGCTGACCGTCGATGCCTCTCATTCCATGGACGCATTGGATTTCACGGTAGACGGACGGCAAGTGAGCCGAATGTCGGTGGTCAAGGGGGTGATGGGGAAATTCATCGAGAACCGCAAGGGGGACCGGGTCGGGCTGACGATCTTCGGCAACCAGGCCTATGTCCTGGCCCCGTTAACCCTGGATCGCGAAGCGGTACGCAATCTTCTGGATGGTGTGGTGCCGAGCATTGCCGGCCAGGGCACCGCGATGGGGGACGCTATCGCCCTGGGAGTGAAGAAGCTGCGCGAGCGGCCCGAGGGGTCGCGGGTGCTGGTTTTAATCGCAGACGGCGAAAGCACGTCCGGCATCATCCCCCCCACGGAGGCGGCCCGGCTCGCCACGGTAGAGGGCGTGCGCATCTATTCCATCGGTGTCGGCAGCAACCAGGAACAGGTGCCTATCGTCGAGAATAACCAATTAGTGTACCGCGACGACCTTGGTTTCGACGAAGAGGTTATGCGGCAGGTCGCGGAGATCACCGGGGGGGCGTACTTTCGCGCCACCAACACGCGCGCCCTGGAAGAGATCTACCGACGCATCGACGAGTTGGAGAAAAGCGAGGTGGAGGCCCGCAGCGTGTTGATACCCCGCCCGCTGTACCGCTGGCCATTGGCTGTAGCGCTGGTCTGCCTGTTGACTCTGGGCCTCTTGCCTGAAGGGCAGTTGCGCGCGCTGCGCAGGAGGAGTCATGCCTGACGCCGGCTTCCATTTCTCCCAACCCTTCTGGTTGTGGGCCCTGTTGCTGATCATCCTGGTTGCGATCTGGCTGCGCTTCAGTTCGGTGCGGGCGCATCGCGGGCCCGTCGACCGCTATGCAGACCAACACCTTCTACCCTATCTGCTAGGGACCCGGGAACTCGGCATCGGCGCCCGCTGGGGGCGCTTCGCGCGGTGGTCTCTGCTCTGGTCGCTGGGGCTTCTCGCAATGGCGGGACCGCGTTGGGATTTCACTGACATGCAGGTCTTTCGCCCGGGAAGTGACCTGGTCGTACTACTCGACATTTCCCGATCGATGCAAGTGGAGGACGTACGGCCGTCGCGTCTGGGTCGCGCGCGCCAGGAGGTTTTCGATCTGATCAGCGAAGAACCCAGCATACGGATCGGCCTGATCGCATTCGCATCGACAGCGCATGTGGTCTCACCGATTACCGAGGACACGCAGACGATTCGCAACACGCTGCCGTCATTGTCTACCGAATTGGTCCGCTTGCAGGGAAGCCGGGTGTCTTTCGCCCTGGAGCGGGCGAGCCAACTGCTCGCGGCGCAACCGGAAGACAGCGCGCGGACGATCCTCCTGATCAGCGACGGTGATTTCGACGAGCCGGAACTGGAGGCCAGGGTGCGGGAACTGGCAGCCAGCGGAATCCGTCTAATGGTTGTAGGGGTAGGCACCCCGGGTGGCGGGCCGGTTCCCGCAGCCGATGGAACCTGGATGGTCGACCGTGAGCGCAAGACCATCGAGTCGAAGCTAAACGAGGAACAGTTGGGGAGGCTGGCGGAAGCGGGCAACGGCCGCTATGTCGAAGCAAACTACCGCGCCGACGATACGGACGAAATCGTTCGATTCGCTCTGGAGCGGAGCACGACGCAAGCGGCAGGTGACGAGAAGACGCGGATCTGGAACGAACGCTTCTACCTTTTTCTACTGCCCTTGCTGTTGTTGCTGCTTCCCAAATACCGGCGTATCCCCACCTAAGTGAAGCGAATAACGATGGTTAACTCGTTGTACCTCCTTCTTCTCGCCGGCCTCCTCGGGCTGGCCGCATTCCCAAGCCACGCGGCCTGGTTCAAGACCGCAGAACAGGAAGCAAGGGAGTATTACACTCAAGGAAGGTACGCCGAGGCCGCGGCCACCTTCGATGATGATTACCGGAAGGGTGTCGCCGAATATCGAGACGGAGACTACCGATCCGCGGCAGAACATTTCCTGCGGGTGGACCGGGAAGAAGTCAAGCAGGCTGCGCACTACAACCTGGGGAACGCCCGATTTCATCTCGGGGACTACGAGGGCGCAATTGAGGCCTACGAAGGCGTATTGCAGGTCGACCCGCAGGATCGCGCAGCGCGCCACAACCTAGCCCTCGCCCGCGCGATGCTGGCTCAGGCCAAGATCGAGCCCGAAGAGGAGGAGAAGCCCGAAGAGGAGAAGAAGCCCGAGGAAAAGGAACGCGACAAACAGGAGCAGCAGCAGGAGCAGCAGCAGGAGCAGCAGCAGGAGCAGCAGCAGGAGCAGCAGCAGG
>JAHEIA010000312.1 GCA_024639625.1 Chromatiales bacterium | reverse complement strand
ACCAACTCGCTTCGTTCCAACAACCATCTGCCGGCCCACAGTGCCTACCGCGGTCACATACGGAGGCTGGTCTCCCACGGGGCGGACCTGTACGAGGTCCACGTGCAAGCGGCAGATCGACCCCGCTATATGCAGGCGCCTGTTGAGGATAAGAGGCTGGGCCTGCACGCGAAGCTGCTGGTCATCGACCAGAACCGCGTATACGTGGGTAGCTGCAATCTGGATCCGCGTTCGCTGAAGCTGAATACGGAAGTAGGGTTGGTTGTCGACAGCCGGTCCCTGAACCGGGCTTTGCGCGACCATACCGCCGCCGACTTCGAGCCCCGAAACGCATGGGCGGTGCGGTTGTCGGAGGCAGGTCGCTTGCAATGGCACGGCGAAGAAGTAGTGCTGGACCAGCCCCCTTCCGACTCTCCCGTGCAGGCGCTGGAGGACTGGTTCCTGGGGCTTTTGCCTATCGAGCAGCAAATGTGAACATGGGGAGCCAATGCTGAGTTCGGCGGAACCCCGCGAACTGTCGTTGCCGCGCGACCTGCGTTTCGGCCACATCCAGGCGCGGCACAGGGCCGCCGGTACGAGGCGCAGCGATCGAAGTCGTGCGCGGGGTCCGCAGCGGCCTCGGCGTGCTGGGCGAAGGCGCTGAAGAACCAGGTCATCGATGGGGAGCAAAGAGGTCGCCGTTCAAGGTAGCGGGGGGCGCTCTCAATACAACTCGCCCGGAAACGGCATAAAGAAAACGTCCTCTACACGTTGCCAGAAGTTGCGCGCGGGCTGCCGGGTCAAGACCTCGCTGCCGTCGCTCCAGGTAATCCGGCCGTCGCTGTCGAGCGACACCAGCCAGGCATTCTCGGGCCCCATGTCGCGTTCCATAATTCGGGCCAATTCCTCGCCGAGCCCGGGGCTGTCGACGACAATTCCCATCTCGCTGTTGATCTCCCACGAGCGCGGGTCCAGGTTCATCGAGCCGACAAAGACATGCCTTCGGTCGATCACCATAGCCTTCATGTGCAAGCCCATGTATTCGGCCTGGGTCGGAGGCGTGTCGGCGGTCAGGGCCCGCACGGCTGCGTCCGAGCGAGCTTCGAAAAGCTCTATCCCGGCCTCGAGTAATGGCTTGCGCCAGCGCTTGTAGTGACTGTTCACCGCCGGTACGTCGTGCGAGGCGAGCGAATTGGTGAGCATGCGAATCCTGACCCCATCGGCGCGCTGCTGGCGCATGCGCCCGATGGCATGCTCGCCCGGAATGATATAGGCATTGGTAATGAGCACTTCCGACGTCGCGCTAGCCAAAAGCGCGCGGATCGCGGCCGGCATGTGGTGTGCCAAGGCGTCGGGATCCGGTATGTCGGTGTGCACACGACTTGTACCGACGTGCATCTCGGTCGCCGCCGCATCGAGCAGCTTCTCCCAGTGTCGGCGGTCGATCTGGAATCTCGCAAGCGTGGGCGCTGAGGCAAGTGTCCGACGCATCTCCCGGTAATCCTCCCCGAGGTCGTCCGGCGTCGCCGCCACATCCAGTTCGGCCACGGGAACTACCCATTCGCTGTTCCAGAAACGGTCGAAGACCTGCGAGGCCTGCTGAGCGACCGGTCCGACACCCAGGATGTCGAGATCTCGGAAGTTGAACGTCGGTGAGAGGCCGAAGTACTCATTGCCGATATTGCGTCCGCCCAGGATCGTCGCCCGGTTGTCGGCGATGAACAGTTTGTTGTGCATGCGATGGTTGAGCCGTTCCATGCGGTCTAGCATCTCGACGGCGCGACTGCCCAGCGGTCGTGAGCGCCAAGGGTTGAACAGCCGGATCGCTATGTTCGGGTGGGCATCGATCAGCGCTGCGTCGGTGTCACGCAGCTTCGGGTGGGACTCGTCTTCCAGCATAGTGGAGAGGTCGTCGAGGATGAGGCGCACTTTGACGCCGCGATCGGCCGCATCGATGACCCGTTTCATCAGCAGGTCGCCGCTTTCGTCGCCCCACCAGACATAGTACTGGAGGTCGAGAGAATGTTGTGCCGAATCGATCAGGGCCAGGCGCCAGCGCAGCCCCTGCTCGTTTGAATTGAGCAGTTTGAATCCGGATTGCCCGGGTCCGGCCCGCTCACGGACGCGTGCATCGACCTGCGCCAGCACGCCGCCCTGCTGCGGCGCGAGGGCGTAACCGGGAGCCCCCTGCGGCAGTGTTTCCGGAAGCGAGGCACAGCCGCCGATGCTGAGGACCAGCCCGATGATCACGAAGATCGCAGGCGAGATTCTGAGCCTTTTCATGCTAAATACTCAAACGCAGACACCGACATAGAGAATTGCCCTTTTAACGAAGATCGCAGGCTAGCGTTGTGCGCGCGCTCCAAATGGGACGCGAAATCGACCATCGCGTACATTTTTCGATTCCGACCTGCGGTCTAAGCCAATTTTTCCCTGCCCGCTGTCTTGGCATGCGAGCACCGGGGTGAAGCAGCGCAAACGCAAGCGTCTCACTGCGTCGCACCGTCCGGAAACGCGATTTCAATATTCTGAGGCTGTTCGTTGGATTCTCCAACATCGAGCTCCTGCCAATGGAAATTTCGGGCCCGGTGGGGCGGTGTGGGCTGCTGGGCCAACACCACCAACAGGCGCAGGCCGTCGGTGTAAAAAGGGTCGCCCGTCAGATTGGTGCGCGGTTGCTCCAGGGTGGTGTTGCCGACACCTGCAACGAACCCGAACCGTTCCACGCCGTGATAATGGAGAAGGCTCTGCAGCAGGTACTCACGGGCCTCGTCAACGTAGGGGTCGATCACGTGGGTGGTCAAACTGGGGGATTTCACGGTCGCCTTTACGCCGATGTCGCGACTGATCTGGCCGATCCAGATCGAGCGCCCCCGGTATCGGAAAGGCGCCAGCCAGAGCCGCATGTGGTTCCGCTGCGAGATCAACGATCGGGCGCGCTGCAGGGCGATATCCTGGGGCCGTCCGAAGACATACAGCGAGCTGACCGGGGCGACCCGATAGGCCTGGCCGGCCAGGGTTGCTTCCACCAATCGCCCGATGGTGCTCGGGGTGATGCGGTGCGTAAACGACCATCCGCTGCGAGCGAGGGCGGTCATCAATTCGTCGAAACTGCCGACGATCGCGATGTTGAGCGGGTCGCCTTGGCGCTGACCGCCGGAATCGCTGGTGCAGCAGGGTAGATCGCGCAACGCGGAGCGCAGTTCGGAGTTGCCAAGATCGGGTCTTTCCAAGTCTTCGTAGATCAGGGTCGGGGCCAGCCCCTCAAAGTCGAAGTAGCCGTCGGCGACCGGTATGGCGAAGCCGAAGTGCAGCAGTTTGTCGTGCCCCGCAAGCTCGATATTGACGTAGCGGCCGCCTTCGGTGCGCTTGGCCAGGACAATACCCTCGGTGCTTTGGCCGGGCTCGATCGCCTGGCTGGGCGAATGGTCTCTGAGGAAAGTCGCGAGGCGCGCCCTGTCTTCCTGTGACAAGGAGTTCCGGAACAGGAATCCGATCTCATTCGGGGTGTAGTAGTCGGCGTCCAGGGCAGCGACCAGAAACCAAAGCCTGCTCGGGGAGCCATTCTCGATTCGGACCCAGACTACCTGGAGATCCCGGCTGGCCATGTCCACTCCGAAACTTTGTTGCGCCTGAGCGTCGCTGAGGACGCTTGCAGCGACGCGAACGCCGTCCTTTTCGGAGGATTTCGGGGCCTGGATGACGGGCGGCGAGAGCGTGATTGCCGCTTCAGGAGTATGGGCTCCGCAGCCAGCGAGCGCGCCGGCGCAGAGGAGGATCAGCGCCAACCGCCAGCAGGCCCTGCGCCAATCTCCTCGACCTGGTGTCGGTTTCGGGGCGACGGAACCAAGCCGCCCCGCAGCCTTGCGGGAAAGCGCTGACACCTCGCTATCTGATCGGTAACGGTAGGCGCTTTCGTCGGCTCGATCGACCATGATTCGGCTACTTGGGGTCATCGCCGGGTAAGCAGATTCTCTTTCCGGGGCTTCCTATCTGGCCGCGCTAAGATCGAGTCTGGTGATCACGCCCGAGGCTTTCGCGGACGAACGCCCCGCCTTGGCGGGTTTGGACAGGCTTAACCTTTGTGGCGGTATGCCGTCGGGACCGGTCAATTCGCTCCGGACCGATTTGGCACGAGCCTGGCCTAGGGATCGCAGTTCATTGTGAGTGATCTCGGCGGTACTTACCAACTCCTCGTAGATCGCTTCATAGAGCTCGCTGGTGTCCGCCGGCACTTGGCTGGAAGGCTTGTGGTCCTTCGTTGTTGCTGGCGCCGCCTCCGTAGCGGCGAATCGTTCCTTGAATTGGGTAAGGGCGGCCGGCGAGAGACGCTTGCTGAACACTTGTTCCAGCGCCCGCTGGCTCTTGGGGTCATTGTAGCTGACCGGTGCCGGTTGTCCCCCGGCTTCGCTGCCATCGCCTCGCGCCTCGGCCACGGCGCGGCGGATCTTCCGATCCTTCAGCACCTTGGCATCACGATGCCGGTCGTAGGTGCCCTCGATCGAGACTGCCAGTTGCGGCCTTTCCCGCA
>JAHEIA010000311.1 GCA_024639625.1 Chromatiales bacterium | reverse complement strand
TACCGATGCCGGAAACCCGAGTCACCGAGAACATTGATGCGGCCGTCAGGGCTGTACACGAATTCGGCAGCGCGGTTTTCAAACCGCTCTATTCGACCAAGGCCAGGGGAATGTGCATCATCGATGCCGACGCGGCAGACGATCAAATAGAGGAACAAATCCGCCGCTTCCAGGCGGAGAACCCGATGATGTACATCCAGAAAAAGATCAGGCTCCCGGGACGCGACCTCGGCATGGTATTCCTCGCGGGGGAATATCTTGGCACCTACGCCCGGGTGCCGCAAACGGATGCCTGGAACACCACCATCCACAGCGGCGGGCGCTATGCGGAATACCAGCCCGCGGATTCCGTAATCGAGCTGGCGCTCCGCGCCCAGGCGCCATTCGGCATGGACTTCACTACCGTGGATGTTGCCGAGACGGACCAGGGGCCGATCGTATTCGAAGTATCGGCCTTCGGCGGCTTCCGGGGTGCCCAGGAAGGCATCGGTATCGACGCGGCAAAGCTCTATGTCGACCACGTGCTGTCGCGGATCGCGGAATAACCAAGAACTGGGGCTATTGAAATGCAACTCTCGATCGAATCCGTCTCCGCGGCTCTGCAAGGCGACATGCCCCTCTGCGACGACGCGCTCACGCTGCAACTCGGAGATTGCCGGCTGCGCCTTCGCAGCAATTCGGCGGAGCTGATAACGCAGCTCAGAAGCTATTTTTCCCATGTCCCCACTACCGAGGCGGAGGCCGATATCGACGTCACCGCAATCGAACGCCCGGCCACCGACCTCGGCCTCGAATTTACCGACTGGCGGCGGGAACCGGGAAAGCACGGACGCAAAGACGCCTACTTGGATTTCCCCAACGGGCGCATCGTCCAGAAGGTGCGCACCGGGATGCTGTTTCTGCAAAGCAGCAGCGCGCGAATCGCAGCCGGACCCTGCCTCGAGTATGACAACCAGGTCATCAACTTCATCAATGCCCAGTACATGAACTGGCTGCAACACAGAGACTGGTTGATCTGCCATGCCGCGGGACTGGTATACCGCGGGCACGGCATCGGTATCGCAGGCTTTTCGGGCGGCGGAAAATCCACGCTGATGCTGCACCTGCTCGACGCGGGCGAAATCAGTTATCTTACCAACGACCGCTTGTTTGTGCGCCGCCACGGAAGCGGGACACAAGCAGCCGGAATCCCCAAGCTGCCGCGCATCAACCCGGGAACGATCGTGCACAACCGCAAGCTGGAGAGCCTGATCCCGGCCAAGGAAAGGGCCGCGCTGCTGGAACTGCCCGCCAGCGAACTGTGGCAACTGGAAGACAAGTACGATGTCCACATCGACCAGGTCTACGGCCCTGGGCGAATCGTCCCAGAGGCGCCGCTGGCGAGTTTCCTGGTGCTCAATTGGCAGCGAGACTCGACTGCCAAAACCAGTATCGAGCCGGTCGATCTGCGCTCCCGGCCGGACTTGCTCGGGGCAATCATGAAATCTCCCGGCCCGTTCTATCAGTATCGCGATGGGAGCTTCCTACAGGACGACACTCCGTCGAGCGAGGAGGCCTATCTGGATGCGCTGCGCGGTATCACCATCTACGAGGCTCAGGGTAGGGTCGATTTCCCTACCATGGTCGATCTATTCGTCAACCGAATCATGCCCTGAGCTGAATGGCGCTTGCTTTCGGCACTCCTAACCCGAACCCTAACAAAGCCGCACTCAACGAGTCGCTGGGCGGTCAGCCCGCTAGGCGCGCCGGCGCATACGACCCGAGGGACGCCGTGAATCCGTGCTGGCGCTTTACCTTCTCGGCCTCACCCCTTGAGGCTCGACTGCGGCATCCTTGCTGCAGAGACCCCCGAACAGCTTTCGATCTCGGGCGGCTTCGCCAAGTAAGCCGTTCTGGTCCGACCTTGCTTCCCGATCCACCAAACTGGAGCGCTTGATCATGCATCGTCAACTACTGCTCTTGCGGCACGGCAAGTCCGACTGGAGTACAGGTGTCGGCGACTTTCACCGGCCGCTGAAAGACCGGGGAAAACGCGACGCCCAACGTGTCGGCACCCTGCTGCCGCAGCAGGACCTGGTGCCGGATCACGTCGTCAGCTCCCCGGCGGAGCGTGCCGTGGTCACCGCAGAGAAATGTGTTAAGGCGATGGGCATGTCCGTGCGCACTATCGAACTCGATCGGCGCGTCTACGCCGCCTCGGTGGTGGACCTGCTGGCGGTATTACACGATCTCCCGCCGCAGGCGCAATGCGTGCTGCTTGTGGGCCATAACCCGGGGCTCGAGGACCTTCTGGTCTACCTGAGTTCGCAGGCGCCTGGGCAACCCGCCGACGGGAAACTGCTGCCCACAGCGACACTCGCTGTGCTGCAGATCCCGGACCATTGGGCGCAACTGACGCGTGGGGGAGCGCATTTGGCCTCGATTACCCGGCCTGCGGCGCTGCCGGAAAAGTTTCCCTTTATCACCCCGAGCGGCGTGGAGCAACGAGATCGGCCGGCGTACTACTACACCCAGTCCTCGGTCATCCCGTACCGGGTGCATGCGGGTCGCACCGAGATCCTTCTGGTTTCCTCCAGCAAACAGAAGCACTGGGTGGTGCCCAAGGGCATCGTGGAGCCGGGATGCAGCGCGCAGGATTCCGCGGCCAAAGAGGCGCTGGAAGAGGCGGGTGTCGAAGGGCGGGTGACCGCCCCCCCGCTCGGAAAATACCGCTACGAAAAATGGGGCGCCACCTGCACGGTCGATGTCTTCCCGATGGAAGTCACCCGATTGATCGCGGAAGACGACTGGGAGGAAAGCCATCGCGGACGCGAGTGGGTATCGGTGGACATAGCGATGGAACGCTTGCGGCAGGAGGAGCTGAAACCCATGGTAGAAGAGTTGGCGGCGACCCTGGACCGGGCCTGACCGACGGCCCCGACCCGCCTCCGGCATGCAAACCAGCCCCGCACCATGCCCCGCTTGATCGCGGCTCTGGTTCGCCACGGCGACTACCACCAGTTGGCGGGGACCCCCAGCGCCCACCAGCCGTTTCCGCTTACCCCGCGCGGCGAATCCCAGGCACGGAATGCGGCGACCGCGATCGGCGAAACCATCCGCAGCGAGGGATGGGACTTATGCCCGGTGATCGACAGCTCGCGCATGCTGCGCGCCTGGCAAACCGCTCGCATCATCAGCGACCTGCTTGCCGAAACCGACGCATCCCCGCTGCGCCTGGAAAGCTTCGAGCAACTCGCCGAGCGCGGTCTCGGCAGCGCAGCCAACCTAAGCGTCGCACAGATCGAGGCGGTGTTGGCGTGCGACCCGCGTTTCGAGGCCCCGCCCGAGAACTGGAAGGCAAACAGCCGTTTCCGCCTCCCGTTGCAGGGAGCGGAATCCCTTCTCGAAGCGGGAGAACGCGTCGCCGCCCACCTCCGGCAACGGATGACCGCGCTGGGCAAGGTTTCTGCTCGGGACAGTCTGAAACTATTCGTCGGTCACGGCGCCGCGTTTCGCCATGCCGCGTTCGTCCTAGGGGTGCTTGAATGGGACGACATCGCCAGGCTGAGCATGCACCACGCGCAACCGGTGTATCTCGAAATGCTCAAGGAAGGTGTGTGGCGCCACGTCCGAGGGAACTGGAAGATCCGCGCGACCTCGCACGGGTATACTGATTGATGACTGTTCAGCGGACCGCAGAAACATGAAGACACCGGTCATAGAAAACGCGCTACCTCGCCTGCGGGGCGCCCGCTGGGTGCAGGCCAGGATACCGGAGCATGCGGAGCTCTGGGCCCCGGGAAATCCTCACTCGGTCGGCAAAGACCAATCCCACCGTCGGGCGCTGGCGCAAGAACTGCGGGAACTGATCGAGCATGATTCCTGGAAGTGGCCGCGGCGCAGGGTGTATTTCTTCTCCGACCTGCACGCAGACACCGATGCCTTCTTCGCCTCGCTCGTCGCCTCCGGCGGGGTCAAGAAAACCGGGCCCGGCGACAAGGACTTCGCGCTGACCAAGACGGGGAGGAAAGCGCGCTTTCTCATCGGCGGCGACTGTTTTGACAAGGGGCCGAGCAGCTTGCGACTGCTGCGCGTGATCCGCCGCCTCATGGACAAGGGCGCTCAGCTGGGAATTCTGGCCGGAAACCACGACATCCGGACCATGCTCGGCATGCACTCGCTGGGCATGGATCCGGATCCTCACACCGATCATTTCTTCATCCGCATGGGCCCCAAGGCGGTGCCCTTCCTGCAGGAGATCCACGAGCAGTACCCTAGCGGGAAGAAGGCGTTACGCGATCTGCCGAGCAGCCGCGAATGCCGGCGCCGCTTGTATCCGTCCGCGCGCTGGTTCCAGGAATTCCCGGAGATCGCGAGTTGGGTAATGCCGGACTCGGGGATCCAGCGAGAGGTGGAACGCCTACGCGCAAAGATGGAGCGCTTCGAAAAAGATTGCACTGATGCCGGCCTGTCGCTGCGCGATGTCTTCGCAGCAACGCAACAGTGGCGCAGGCTGTTTCTGGAACCGCGGGGAGAATTCTCCTG
>JAHEIA010000310.1 GCA_024639625.1 Chromatiales bacterium | reverse complement strand
GAACGGCGGGGGGTACGCAGAAAAAAGGTGGGGTATACCCTACCGCAAACCCACCCCCCCCCCGGCGCGCTCGCCGGGCATCCCGTGCTCAGCCAAGAGCGGCGCTCTTCACGCTTTGTCCAAGCGCGCCCTGGATTCGCGCCAGAACCTCCTCCATACAGGTGGGAGAACCTTTCGAGATGAAGCAATCCGCCCCGCTGCGGAACGCGGCCTGACGGTACTCTGGAAGATCGTAGTTGGTCAGGATCACGACGACCATCGCCGCCGGGCGCGCCTTGATCTGCTCGGTCAGCTTGATGCCGCTCGAACCCGGGAGACCGATGTCCATAAAGACCAGATCCGGCGCAAACTCGCGGATCTTACCCATCGCTTCGAAACCGTTGGCGGCCTCCTCGATCCTAACCTGCGGAAAATGATCCTCGATCACTTTCCGCAGCGTGGAGCGGAACAACTCGCTGTCCTCAACCAATAGCGCGCAGAACATAGTCCCCGAACGGGCCTCCCGGCCAGCAATGGAAAATCTGTGGTAAGGGTCGAATGGTTCACTTAACGAAGCCACGCGAAATCTATTCGTGCACCGGTGCGCGAGCGCTAAAGTGATATTCGCTGCAATCGATCCTTTTCTATCAGAATCGGTTTACCGGGGCACTGCGGGCATTCACTGATTTTGCCCCCATATACACTGTAGTTCCCGGGTACATAGTGCGCCCCTGGCGGGCGATCGCCTGCCGGACGCCGACCATCCTGCACGTTTGCAGTCAGGACTCGGGCAAGACCGGAGGTCCGCCGCGGGTAAGAGGCCGGAACACACGCCCCCCAGCGCGGCGCTGATCGAAGTTCCGGCGCAAGCCGGGCCGACTCGAGGAACCCTCCGTCATGTAGCGCGGTCGCGCGAAATATGACGCTACGAGAGCTGCACGCGAATGCAGAATCAACGGTTGCCATCGACGGCGAGTCGTCCTTATAGTGGGGGGTAAATGGTTGTCAACGAAGTGTCGGGACGGGGGGCGCCGGGATACGGCGGAAGAAACAAGATGAGCCATCGGATTTTTATCGCAGAAGACCATGCCATCCTGCGCGACGGGTTGCGCTCGCTGTTCTCCACCGAGCCGGACCTTGAGGTCGTTGGTTACGCGGAAGACGGACAGGCAGCCATCCAGAAGGCGAACACCCTGAGGCCGGAACTGATGCTGATGGATCTGTCCATGCCGCGGATGAATGGCACGGAGGCCATAGCCGCCATCAAGAAGCGCTACCCGGAGATCAAGATCCTCGCGCTGACGGTTCACAAAGCCGAAGAATACGTTCGGGCCGCCCTCGATGCGGGCGCCGACGGCTATGTCTTGAAGGACGACTCGCAGCAGGAACTGCTCACCGCCATCCGCAGCGTCCTGATGGGCAACAGTTACCTTAGCCCCGGGGTCTGCAACAAGGTCGTGAGCGGATTTCTCGGGCGCGGCTCTGCCCCGTTGGAGCCCCGGTCATGGAGCACCCTCACGGAGCGGGAACGCGAAGTGATCAAGCTGGTCGCGGAGGGGTACAAGAACCGTGAGATCGCCGCCTTTCTTTCGGTCAGCATCAAGACCGTCGAAAAGCATCGTTCGAACCTGATGAAGAAACTCGATCTGCACAACGCGTCGTCGCTGACCGCTTACGCTATCGAGAACGGACTAGTCACCTCCTGAGTCCGGCCGCGTGAGCAGCCATTCGACATCGATCCGCGTGCCCTCGCCGGGAGCGGAACGCAGTTCGTAGACGCCGCCGGTGAGTTTCGCCCTTTCCTTCATGCTGCCTAGGCCGAAACCTCGGTCGGTCCCGGCCAGTATCGCTGCGTAATCGAAGCCGATCCCATCGTCTGCGACGCTGAAGCAGATGCGATCCCCATCGAGCACCAGCTTGATGCTGATCAGCCCCGCCTTGGCATACTTCGAGATATTGTTGCAGGCCTCCTGCAGGATGCGAAAGATCGCCACCTTGAGGGCTGGCGGGATGTCGTTCTCGTCGATCTCGATTCGGCGGTGAATCGCGATTCGCGGAAGCATCTTCTGATACTCCCGGCAAAACCAATCGATGGTGATAACGATCCCGAGATCGTCAAGGATGGATGGGCGCAGATCCATGGAGATCCGCCGCACCTCCTCCGTCGCCTGACGCACCCGTTCGATCAAGCCGCCGAGCAGGTCCTCCTGTTCGCGGCTGATCGATCCTTTGAGGCCGTTACGCACGCTCTCCACGCCGAATTTAATGACACTGAGTTGCTGACCAATGCCATCGTGCAGCTCGGCGGCAATGCGTTGCCGCTCCTCCTCCTCCGCCTTGATTAATTGGGCCGAAAGGTCTTCCAGCTCCTGCTGCGACTGCACCAGGACTCGCTCTGCCTCGATCTGCCGAGTCACATCGACGACGTTGCCAATGGTCACCACCTCACCCCGCGATGGCAACCGGGCGCCGCTGATCTTCAGCCAAATACGCCGGCCGTCCTTCATGACGCCCCGAACGACTTGTTCCGATGCATCCATCTGCGCCGCCGCGTCACGCACGCTCTCCGCTGGAGGCTCTTCGCTCAGCTGCAACACATCGCTGAGTTTCCGGTTTTCCAACTCAGCCGGCTGGTAGCCGAACATGCTGGCGAGGCGACCATTGACAAACTGGATGCGGCCGTCCTTGAGCAGGTAGATCCCGGTCAGGGTGTTCTCGACGAAACTGGAGTACTTGTCCTGGGCTTCCCTGAGTCGCTTCTTGTCGGTCAGGTGCTCGGCGATCTTCGCCTGCAGCTTCCGGTTGACCTCCCGCAACTGCTGGGTCTGTTCCCGCACGCGGCGGTGCAGTTCCTGGTTGAAATTCTGCAGCGTCTGCTCGGCGTCTCTGCGCTCTGTCACGTCTTCAACGATGGCGAAGCAATAGCCGAAATCAGGCCCTCCCTCCAGGTCCTTCTTATTGCGTACCAGAGTCACGTCGAGTTCCCGGCCAGCGGGCTTGTCTTCGACCTCGAAGCGAGCAAGACCCACGTCTCGCACCTCGTCCCAGGCATGGCCCCACACCGTCGTCAGACCGCAATCCGGATCCGTGCAGGAAGGATGCAACAGATCGTGTAGACTCTTACCAGGCGCGGATTTAACAGTCCCTAGAGACCACCTCTCCACGGCCCGGTTGACCCGAATCACCCCACCCGACAGATCGAGGACGCACACCAGCTGATGCAGGTTATCGACCGCATCTTCCCAGTGGATCTTCGCCCGGTGGACCCGATCGTCGAGCCAACGCAGGCTGGGATTTTCGCTTGTCCGATTCAAAGTGGTTTCCAAATCTTGCCTTGTTTGCACCGCTGACCCTTAATACGCAATCAATTCGCAAGCAGTTTCCCCCACCCGCTGCGACTGATCCCGCAATCCGCGCAACGCTGTGGCTTTTCCGGTCTAAACCCGCGGCGACTCCCCTCTGTATTCTTGACCAGAGTTGTCGGGTTATACCGTAGCTCTTTGATAACACAAGTTAGCCCAAAACGCGATGAATGTCACAAAACTTTGCGATATACCCTACCCTAATCCCCGAGCACAGCATCCAATAGTGCTAGTATGTTAATACTCTATCGAGATTAGTTTTTATCTAACTTCCTAGTCTGTGTTTCTTTGCGGTTCTTCGCCCCGCATCCAGATACCCAGATCATTGCGCCCACCCCAGTAGAGATAGCTCTCCATTCAGATAATTACACGATGTTTTCTGCGCCGTCCTAGATGGGCACAAGCGAATTTCCGGGTGCGCAAGAATGCTTGCTGAGGCGCATCAGAACCTTGCAGTTGCGGACGAGATTGAGTAAGAGATTACCCTTGATACATCGGATTACTAATCGTTTTTCTCTATAACCTCCGCTTATTCAGTACAGGCTATTACTACCATAGACGACTCGGAGCCCCCGCCGGTACAGCATTAACCCTACTCGACATACCCAATTTGATAATTGTGGTTTTTCGCAGTTAGTTGCGCCTACGCAACTTAAGTGCCCCGCAGGATCCGCGAGGCGCCGTCCCCAACCTGCGAGCACTCAATCCGGTGGTCCCGGATGGGCAAGCATGCGCGGGTCGGCGGCAGGCCGCGGGCGTTTTTTCGGGCCTCGATTTGCCGCTCCGCTTCCCGCTTTATCCGCTTGAGGCTAGGAGAGCCCGCGTTTCTTCCACAGCAGATAGATCGCCGGAATCACGAACAGCGAAAGCAGCGGCGCGGTGATCATACCGCCCACCATCGGAGCGGCGATGCGGCGCATCACCTCGGAGCCGATTCCCGCGCCGAGCATGATCGGCAGCAGGCCGGCGATGATCACGGCAACCGTCATCGCCTTCGGGCGCACCCGGAGAACCGCCCCCTCCATGATCGCGGACTTGAGATCGGCCAGGGTAGCCAGGCGTCCGCGGTCGCTGTATTCCTCGAGGGTGTTGTCGAGATAGATCAGCATGATCACGCCGAATTCCGCCGCGACGCCGGCCAGGGCGATGAAACCCACGGCGACCGCGACCGACAGGTTATAATCGA
>JAHEIA010000309.1 GCA_024639625.1 Chromatiales bacterium | reverse complement strand
TGATTTGCGATAATCGAATGCTGGATAATCGTGTTCGACTTGCTAACGATTCCGTCTTGAATTCGCGGACCTACCAAGATCGCCTCTCCCCCGATTGCAATGCCGCTTCCGGTAGGGATGGAGTTGTTTGCGATAGTGGTGTGGATGAGCAATGCATCCGAACCCAGCAAACGAACAGCTCCACCACCGCCGGTATCGCCCACCACCAGATTGTCGGTGACAAAAGAATTCTGGACCAGCGATTCAACCGGCGCGTCTTCCAGGAAGATACCCCCGCCCGCAGCCTGACCGACAACACCCGCACCATATCCGCCACCGCCGGCCTCGTTACCTGATACATTGACCCTTTCAGCGGCCAGGGAAGAGCGGAACAGCCCCATCGCCCCGCCTTTGCCGCCCCCTCCGATCGCACCGTATCCCCCGCGCGCGAGATTCCCCACGAACTCGGAGTCCGAGACCCGCAGCGTCGTTCGCGGCGAGTTGGCATAAGTGTCCGCAGGACAGCCGGGAATCACAGAAAGCAGTTCCTTCCCCCCTTCGCCGTAGAAAGCTCCGCCGACAGCAAGGCCACCTTCTTCGGCGGCATCACCGCCTAGCGCCTGGTTGTCAAACGCCGCTACCTGTGAAAGAGATGCGTCGGTTGCGAAACCGAAGGCACCCGCTCCGCCGAGGGCGTCGGCCCGCCGATTTCCACCGAGGTGGCCGCTGCCGGCGCTCGATCCCGCGACTGCCTTATTTCCCGTGAACAGCAGGTTCTTTGCGTCAACGACCGCTCGCTGGATGAATAGCGCTCCACCGAGCGCGTATCCGCCTTTTTCCGCCCCTTTGCCCCCGTAGGCTGAGTTGTCCATGAACTCGATATCCTGCAGAATGACCTGCGGCGGAACGACCGTGCCGATCGTGCTGGTGTCGGATGGCGGGCAACTAGACACGTGTAGCGCGCCTCCCGCGCCCGATTCCCCGCTTTCCCCGCTGCTATCGATTCCTGCCGCCGTGTTTCTGAGGAACTGGACATGCCGGAGAGTTAAAGAGGCATTGACTGCCCTGAGTCCGCCGCCAAGATTATCCCCTCCCGCACCCTCGGCGACCGAGTCCCTGATGAGAAACCCTTCCATGCGCAGGCTCGCGTCGTCGCTAAAGCTATTTACCAACACCCCTCGGGTTGTCAACTCTCCATCGATTACGCTCAAGTTCGACGCTGGATCCGGATCGACCCACCGCCGATGGGCGTAACCACCGAATATGGAAAGATGGGTCGCGAACACACAGACAACAGACTCACAATTCGAGCTGGGGTCCCTCGTGTAAACCCCCTCGGCGACGAGCACGGTATCTCCCGTCTCGGACAGACGTACTGCTTGCTGTATGGACCGGCAGGGTTCCGCTTCGCTACCGCAAGTAGCGCTATCTGTGCCGAGCATTCCGTCAACCCGCAACGTCGCCGCGGCCAATGGGGCCAAATACAGTCCGATCAGCAGCCACAATCCGCAGCCCTGCACACACAACCGCCAAGACCGCCGGGTCAATTCAGCCTTCCGATCTGATTGCCGCATTCCCACGAACCTCGTCAGCCACCGCATGACCAAAAAGATACGGGTATCTGCAATTCCAATCTCAGCCGCTCGTCACTGTTTCAATAAATTTCACAAAGGATTGGCGTCGCCTCATTGCTATTTTTCTCATGGGCGCGGTTATTGGTCCGGTGAAATCTCCCCGCCCCCGGACAAACGACCGCTCGGGCGTTGCACCGACACAATCAGTCTATTGGGTAAATTCCGCGAAAAGTGCGACGAACCCGTCACCTGTGGGAGCCTTTCGTCTGCAGGAGCAATCCGTGCGGCCCGCAAGGCGGATCTGCCACGGAAGTTTCGGGTCGGCCCTTCCGATGACCGGGCTTTCGCCCCCAGATTCGGGCGATGGAGACTCAAAAAATACCGCGATACGATCAGCCGCCGGATCGTATTGCCACCCAATCGTGGCCGCCCCGCCGTTGCCGCCAGATGCCCGGAGGACTATTGATTGCCGCGGCCCCGCCAACCTAACGGCTAGGTGCTGTCGGTTTCCGGATACGAAACGGAAAGCAGCGGGCTCCTCCTGAGAACGCAGGGTCGGCGCTTCGAGGGGAGATCACGGCACTCCTTAACGTTCGACCGTAGACCGATGCTCGTCGCCGAGTAGTAGGGTCGCCTTCCTCTTCGCCTGCCCGGTGAATTTCTGCGCCTGCCCTGCCCTAGAATAATTTCCGACCGGATCACTCAGTACGCCGCTCAATTCTGCGATCAACCTTTCTGTCCTTACGATCGCGCAATCATGTGTGATGTGATAATAGGTATTGAGAAAACACGACGAAGGAAACCTGCTATCAAGAATATCTCCTACGACCTCGAGCCCATAGTGTCCAATTGTCTTCTCGATGTTCTCCGCATACCGACGAATAGTTTGCAGATGTTCCGCCGAATAGCATCCACTATTATTTCTGCCTACCACAACCGGCCAAGTGAACAACACTCTAGCGCCGGTCTCCAGCTCAAGGCTGCGTAGCAACTCGAGATTGGCGACGAAGCTCTCCGAGATATCCAATCCCGCTGCAACGTCTTTCTTGAATAGATAGCGGTCGCAAGTTAACTTGTTCGACCCATCTTTCGCGACCGGCTCAGGCCCGTTTCGCATCGATGTTCCCCTTTCGTTGCGAAGGATCTTATTGAAAACATAACCGAGAACTTTTTTTTGATTCTCCAGCAACTGCTGGTTGATCCAAGTACCGTTCAGTTGCAGAATCCTCCCCGCAGCCAGCTCCCACGGAACATGGCCGAAAACAAACTTTACCTTTTCCCACCAAGGGAGGCTCCAGTAATAGAACGAATTCGAGCCAAGCCTATCGAGAACCGAATGAACGTAATTCTTTGGTAGAGCGCCCTGTTGGGAGTAATGCGCCCACTCTAAGGAGAAGACGATCACATCTCCCGCCGTCACATATCTCCACAAGTTGTAAATCTTGTGGCTGAGCGGATAGCTGCCGTTATCCGCAAGATTCAAGGTCAATCTGGAAAGCCGATCCTCCATCAATCCAGCATCGATCCCGTGCACCGCATTCGACCCGCCAGAAACAATAATTTTATTTTTTGTTTCTGCTGAGGACTCAAGCAAAAATTGCTTATAAGACCGCTCAACGATACGCTCTGGGATGGCGACAAAGTGAACCAGGAAAAAATACGAAATGAACCAAACAAAAGTACACAATGCGCAAGCCACTACAAACTTCTTGCTACGCTCTTTCATCACGCCTAGAAATTAAAATACAGAAACTCTGACGGAGCATTCTGGATAGCCGCCACGACTGAATAGAACAGGCTGAACCCGACAAATGCGGCAAACAGCAGTCTCGGGCGGAAACCCAGACGGCCGCCATAGGGAAGGAAGTGAATCATCTGAATACCATTCGGCAAAAAGAAAGCCGCTGCCCCGAAAACAAAAATGTATCCAAGCGCCAGCCAGGGTAGCTGGAATCCAGCCGGATCGATAGCGAGACCTATGCCGAGCATCGAATCTAGATTATCCACAAGTGGGCGCAACGTCGGAGAAACATCTACTCCCGATATACCGACCATACCCTTAAGCACATAAATAGCATCGTCCAACGTGGTCGCGCGAAAAAATACCCAGGTCGCGTTCACAAACATAAATGTCAAAAACCAACTCATCAGGCCCGGAAGCGCAATCCGCAGCCGACTCCAGAACTGAAAGATTACCAGCGCCACTCCGTGCAACCCTCCCCAGATAATGAAATTCCATCCCGCTCCATGCCACAGCCCCCCGAGGAGAAAGGTAGCAAGGACATTCCTGTAGGTGAGGATATTTCCTCTCTTGCTCCCGCCCAAGGGAATATAGATATAGTCTCTCAGCCAGCGCGACAGGGTTATGTGCCATCGTCGCCAGAAGTCTTGGATATTGCGGGCCTTATAGGGCGAGTTAAAGTTGATGGGCAACCGGATATTGAACATCAGGGCGGCTCCGATAGCCATGTCGGAATAACCAGAGAAGTCATAATAGAGCTGAAACGTATAGCTCAGACTGGTTGCCCAAGCGGAAAAGAAGGTCAGTTGATCCGCAGCCGCGTAGCCCGAGTTCGCCCACACAGAGAAGCTGTCAGCGATCGCTACCTTCTTGAATAATCCGAGCGCAAAAATAAACATTCCAGTTGCGACATTGGACCAATTGATGAAGGCATTTCTTACTCTCTGAAACTGAGGCATCATCTCTCGATGATGGACGATTGGCCCCGCGATCAACTGCGGAAAGAAGGTAACGAAAAGACAATAGTTAAGGAAATCGTACTCCCGAGTCTCCGTTTTATACGAGTCAACAAGATAGGCTATCTGTTGAAACGTAAAAAAGCTGATCGCCAGCGGCAGAATAAGATTGAGCATAGGAAAATCTACGCCGAGGACCAGGTTAAGATTCTCCAAGAAAAAATCAGCGTATTTGAAGTAAGCCAAGAGCCCTAGATTGAAAGCGACCCCGGCAAGAAGAATACTCTTTCGCTTAGGAACGGAATAGCGCTCCGGGTG
>JAHEIA010000308.1:2632-4577 GCA_024639625.1 Chromatiales bacterium | reverse complement strand
CCTGCATCAATCCCAAAGAAGACGACGGCAAAAAAAACGGGCGCAAGCGCCCGTTTTTCCTTCTTCAACACTAAGATCACATCCCAGAGCCGCGGTTCCCGGTGAACTCCGGATAGGCCTCCAGGCCGCATTCGCCGATGTCCACGCCTTCGTATTCCTCTTCTTCCGAGACACGAACGCCCATGATCGCCTTGATCACTAACCAGACGACGAAGGAAGTCACGAAGGTCCAGGCCAGGATGGTGCCCAAACCGATCAACTGGGCGGAGAAACTGGCCTCCTGATTCGACAAGGGCACCGCAATCAGGCCCCACATGCCGATCACGCCGTGAACCGAAATCGCACCAACCGGATCGTCGACCTTCAGTTTGTCCATGGTAACGATGGAAAGCACCACGAGCACCCCACCGATGGCGCCGACGATGGTGCCCCAGAGCGGGGTCGGGGCCAGCGGTTCCGCAGTAATGGCCACGAGGCCTGCGAGCGCCCCGTTGAGGGCCATGGTCAGGTCGGCCTTGCCGAACATAATGCGGGAGGTGATCAAGGCAGCGACCACACCGCCCGCGGCGGCCATGTTGGTATTGACGAAGACCAAAGCCACCGCGTTCGCCTCTTCGACGTTCGAAATCTTTAACTCGGAGCCTCCGTTAAAGCCAAACCACCCTAGCCAGAGGATAAAGGTACCGAGGGTCGCCAGCGGCAGGTTGGCGCCGGGAATAGCGTTGATGGAACCATCCTTACCGTACTTCCCCTTGCGCGCCCCGAGCAAGAGCACACCGGCGAGGGCTGCCGAAGCACCGCACAGATGCACCACGCCGGATCCCGCAAAATCACTGAACCCAAGCTGATCGAGGAAACCGCCGCCCCACTTCCAGTATCCCTGCATCGGGTAGATGAAGCCGGTCATGAAGACCGCGAAGATCAAGAAAGACCACAGTTTCATGCGCTCGGCCACCGCGCCGGAGACAATCGACATGGCCGTCGCAACGAACACCACCTGAAAGAAAAAGTCTGACAGGGTCGAATAGTAGGGCGCGCCGTCGCCCCCCGCGAGCACCGCTGCGGCACTGTTGTCGTCGCTGCCGAGGATACCGTTGATTCCCGGCCACCAGCTGTTGACGCCGTCGCCCGGATACATGATCCCATACCCGATCAGCATGTACATCACACAGGCGATTGCGAACAGGGCCACGTTCTTGGTCAGGATCTCGGCCGTGTTCTTGGCTCGCACCAAGCCCGCCTCCAGCATGGCGAAACCCGCCGCCATCCACATCACCAATGCTCCCGACACCAGAAAGTAAAAGGTATCCAGGGCATAACTAAGTTCTAATACTGCTTCCACTTTTTAACCCTCCGCATACGTTGGGGTAGTAGACCGGCCCTCAAAGCGCCTCTGGTCCGGATTCGCCGGTACGGATACGTACCACCTGATCCAGACCAAGCACGAAGATCTTGCCGTCACCAATCTTGCCGGTCTTGGCCGCTCCGCTGATCGCCTCGATGGCTTGGTCGACCATGCTGTCGTCCACCGCCACCTCGACCTTGATCTTGGGGAGGAAGTCCACTACATACTCGGCCCCGCGATACAGCTCGGTATGGCCTTTCTGCCGCCCGAACCCTTTGACCTCGACCACGGTGATGCCGGAAACCCCAACTTCGGAAAGGGCCTCACGTACGTCATCGAGCTTGAAGGGTTTGATGATTGCCGTTACCAATTTCATGTCAGTTCCACTCCTCGGTCGCCCGGGCCGCCAAGCGCGCCCCGGGTCGACATCAAGTCTCGTCCGCTAGTTCTTTCTGGGGTCAATCAGAATTCTTTGTTCCAGCCCACCCAGATCTTGGCGTCATCGTCATAGCCGATCTTCGTGCTGCCGTTGTTCTGGTCGTAGTTCAGACTGAAGGTACCCCACTGGCCCGCGTCTTTGCTCAGGTAAACGCCCCAGTT
>JAHEIA010000308.1:0-2622 GCA_024639625.1 Chromatiales bacterium | reverse complement strand
TGGTCCGCAGGTCACCCGCGGCAGCCTCGTAGGCAACCTTGTCGTCGTCGAAGTCATAGTGTCCCAAGGTGGCGCCGAGGCTGAAGTCCTGGGGCAAGGGGATATTGAGATTGCCGTAATAGTACAGATCACCGTTGTCATACAGGCCGTCGGAGACCTCACCCCAAACCGTGTATTGCAGACCCACGGTCAGCATCTTCCAGGTGCCGGAACCACCGATCTCCCAAAAGTTGGCGTCCCCGTCGGCGTCCGGGTACGCGTAATAGATGGTATTGAGGTCATAGCTGAAATCCCCGACCTCACCGCCGTAGCCGCCGTAGAGATCCAGCTCGTAGCTCGGGTCGGACGTGCCCCAATCGATATTGGAGGCCCAAACCCCGGCGTAAAATCCACTCGCATGCCCGTAGTCGACGCCACCCTGGACCGCGGCCCCGTCATCCGTCTGGGTTACACCACGCCAGATATAGTTGGACACCACCCCAATGTTGGCGCTGATGGAGTGGGGGGAATCGCCTAGGGTATCGGTATGCGGGGCCTCTTCGGCCAAGGCAACGCTGGATACGCTCAACAGCGCGACACTTGTGGCGAATGCCAATTGGTTTCTCTTCATCTCTTTTTCTCCCACGTCTTTAGGTCAAGAATTTCAGTTTTCTTCACAGATACAGAGTTCTGCGGCCAGGGTGACGAATCTGTTGCAGATTGCGTGCCAAAAATAGAATAGTCGCTGAATCGGCGCCCTGTTGCAGGAAAGCAACGCCTGTTGGAATTCTACAATGCACCAAAAGATAGCTTGGCTACGGCTAGCCTCGACCGGACGGCACCACAATGGTGCGCAACCTCTAAATAAAGAGTGGATTGCCAGCGAGTGTTTGCTTCCCCTCCGGCTCGCGACGCAGTAAGCGGGACCCGCCCGATCGAAATCTGTGCCCCAGTCACTGGACATCGGGCCAGCAGAGCGCTAAGTTCTGCCCCATGATCGATCCGAAACTATTGGATGACTTTACGCGACGCTTCGTGGGAACCCTTCCTGCGGGGCTGAAAGCGTGGCAGGACGACCTGCAGCGCAACCTGTCCGCTAGGCTCGAAGCTGCGCTGTCCGGGCTCGATCTCGTGACTCGCGAGGAGTTCGAGGTGCAGAGCGCGGTTCTGGCGCGGACCCGGGAAAAGCTCGAGGCGCTGGCGCTTCAGGTCGCAGAATTAGAGCAGGCTGTGGCGGAGAAGGACACGCAAACCGCGCCCCACTAAGGGTCTCGGCAGCCGTCTCTCGAGCGCACAACACAATGCGCTCCCCGGCGGGGCCAGCGCAGCCGGGGGAAAAGGCATCCAGGGATCGATATGTCGCTCGCAACCGTCTTCAGCCGAGGCCAGGACGGGGTCGAGGCACGCCAGGTCACGGTCGAGGTGCATTTGGCCAATGGCTTGCCTTCGCTCTCCATCGTAGGCCTGCCGGAGCTGGCGGTTAGAGAAAGTAAGGACCGCGTGCGCGGAGCTCTTCTCAACAGCCGTTTCGAGTTTCCCGCCCGGCGCATCATCATCAACCTGGCACCCGCCGACCTACCGAAAGAAGGCGGGCGTTTCGATTTGCCAATAGCCCTCGGCATTCTTTGCGCCTCGGGACAGATACCCAGCCACGGGCTGTCTCGCCTCGAGTTCGCCGGAGAGCTCGCCCTCTCGGGCCAACTGCGTCCGATTCAGGGCTCGGTTCCCTTTGCCATAGCTACGCGCGACGCCCATCGGGAGCTGGTGATTCCCGGGGAAAATGCGGATGAGGCCGCCTTGGTGCGCGACCTCAGGATCTACCCCGCGAAGCACCTGCTGGAGGTCTGCGGCCACCTCACGGGCACCGCGGCCCTGCCCCCCCGGCAGGGAGGATCCGCCGCCGTAGCCGTCGCGCAGGCCGCCGACCTGGCGGACGTTCGCGGACAACAACAAGCGAAACGTGCGCTCGAAGTAGCGGCCGCGGGGGGGCACAATCTTCTGCTGATCGGCCCGCCAGGAACCGGAAAGACCATGCTTGCCAGCCGGTTGCCCGGAATCCTGCCCGCGATGACCGAACGCGAGGCGCTGGAAACTGCTGCCATCGCGTCGCTCAGCCAGCGAGAGCTCCGCACCGACCTCTGGCGCCAGCGTCCCTTCCGCAGCCCCCATCACACGGCATCCGGAGTCGCGCTGGTCGGCGGCGGCAGCAGCCCCCGGCCGGGAGAGATCTCTCTGGCCCACAACGGGGTGATATTTCTCGACGAGCTCCCGGAATTCGACCGACGGGTACTGGAAGTACTGCGCGAACCGCTCGAGTCCGGGTACATCAGTATTTCCCGAGCGGCCCGCCAGGCAGAATTCCCGGCCCGTTTCCAACTAGTCGCGGCGATGAATCCCTGCCCCTGCGGATACCTCGGCGACCCAAGCGGGCGCTGCCACTGCACCGCCGAACAGATCGCGCGTTATCGCCGCAGGATCTCCGGTCCGCTGCTCGACCGCATCGACATCCAGATCGAAGTGCCCGCTATCCGCAGCGCCGACTTGAGCCAAGCCGCGCTGCAGGGAGAGACCAGCGCGGAAGTCCGCCAGCGGGTTGCTAAGGCACGAGGGCGTCAATTGGAGCGGTCCGGTCAGCCCAACAGC